>JAHDRO010000172.1 GCA_018433265.1 Bacteroidales bacterium | reverse complement strand
TATTATTTTTATCATCCTGATCACTTTCACAAACATATTGAATTTTCAGAAGATTGCCTATAATATTAAACAGATCGTTTTCTCTGAATGGTTTACGGATATAGCCCTCGATTTTAAGAGCCTCTATTCGCTTTTTTTCATCTTCAAAAGTACTTGCAGTTAAAGCAACAACAGGTATGTTCTTAAACTCTTCCATCGATTTAATCATTCTGATTGCTTCATAGCCGTCCATAACGGGCATCCTCATGTCCATTAAAATCAAGTCAGGTCTGGTTTTGTTGAGTTTATCAATTGCATATTTGCCATCAACAGCTTCAATAGTTTCAAAACCAACAGCATTCAATAGGTTAACAGTAACTTTCAGATTTTCGACTTTGTCGTCTACCACCAGGATTTTATACTTTTTATCATGGTTTGCAATAGAAATAATTCTTTTAGTCTCCAGTTTTTCTATCTCATCTAAATTACCTTCGTTGTATTCAACCTTAATCGTGAATATAGATCCTTCTCCCGTCTTGCTTGATACAGAAATGTCTCCACCCATCAATTGGGCAAGTTCTTTACTTAAAGCCAAGCCCAGACCTGTACCAGAGCCTTGCTTAACGCCAGCATTGGTTTGCTCAAAATGTTTGAATAGCTTTCCAAGCTCATTTTCAGAAATTCCAGGGCCAGAATCCTGAACCTCAACAATTAGATAATATTTGCCGTTTTTATCTCTATTTGTTTGAACTCGGATGGCAACTCCTCCCTCTTCCGTAAATTTTATAGCATTGCCAATAATATTTACAAGAACTTGCCTAAGTTTCCCTTCATCAATAACAATATATTGAGGCAACTCGTTGGTGCATTCAAATATTAATTGAAGATTCTTTTCCTTTGCTTTTTCGCTGAACATCATCCTTATGTCTTCGCATAAAGAATTAAGATCTATAGTAGAAGGGTTCAGAACTATGCGCCCTGCTTCTATTTTGGAAAGTTCAAGAATTTCATTAATCAACTCTAATAGATGTTCGCCTGCTTTGATTATTGAATTAATATATTCTTTTTGACGATCATTGAGATCTTTTTCTCTGCTCATTAATTGAGAAAAACCAATAATTGCATTTAAAGGAGTCCTAATCTCATGTGACATGTTTGAAAGAAAAACACTTTTTGCCTTATTGGCGGCTTCAGAATCTTGCTTTGCCTTTATCAACGACTCTTCGATTATTTTTCTCTCTGTAGTATCTCTCAAAATCCCTACAGCATTCCAGTTTCCATCAATTTTCAATGAAGAAAGAGAAAGCTGTACAGGAATAACAGATTCATCTTTTCTTATAGCTTCAAGGTCAATTGTTTTACCTACTGCTGATCCCTCTCCCGTCTCTGCAAAACGTGGGAAAGCATTTTTAAACGCTTCATGATATTTTTCAGGAGCGAGAAGATGGTGAAGATCCTTTCCTAAAACTTCACTCTCAGTATATCCAAAAATTCTTTCAGCAGCAGGATTCCAATAAGTTATAGCACCTGTTTGATCCATCATCAAAATAGCATCATTTGCTGAATTTGTAATAGACCTCATTCTGGTTTCACTGGATTGAAGTGCTTTTTCAGCTTTGGCAGTGGTCTGTAGCAGGCTCTTAAGAGCCCTGTTTTTGATCAAGATTCGATATTGGAAAAACCATGTAAGAAGAATTAGCAGAACAAACAGTGAAGATCTTAAAATATCCATGTGGAGTGCATTATTCCAGGTATTTGAGTCAAAATCCATCCCGAACACAGCATTGATAGTACCTGTATTTTCGTTAATTACAGGTATATAAATTGTCACCCATTTTCCCCATCTGTCACTCATGGGTTTGGTGATTAGTTCTTTTCCGGTGATGAATGGCAACCGGTCTTCATAATCTGCTTCATAAAATTCTTCTCCAGGTGGGGAATAATTGGGAGAGTTTTCAAGCTCAGAATCTGCATAGAAATAAATTTTCCCATTTTTTTGGGCAAACAAATAGGCAAAACTAACTTTGGGATTTGTTCTGGCAACACGGATCAATGCATCTTTTAACAATTTATATGAATGAGAAACAGAATCTTCAGGTGAAGCTTTCAAATCTTGTAATAAATATAAAGGGAGTGATGCTTTAGCTGTTCTTGCTATTTGAAGAGCTTCTTCATTTCTCCTAGAAGAAAATTTATCCCAAGTCTCAAAAATATATATTGCACCTCCAATAAGAATTATTAGAAGAACAATTAATTCTGTTCTTTGTAATCCTTTACAATTTAAAATTTTCTTATTCACATTTGATAAAATAATATTCAAATATAAGTCTAATTTAACTATTTTTTACCTTCCTTTTTCAGTGTAAGTGTAATTGTTGAGGTTTTGGTCCACAATAACTCTTGTGAGAGGATTGACAGTGAAAGTTGGAGAAATTGAATGAACCTCAATTGTTGGATATGAAATAGAGAAATCTGTTTCACTACCCCACGCACAACCGGATTCGAGAAGTGTATTTAGTGAATTATTGATT
>JAHDRO010000133.1 GCA_018433265.1 Bacteroidales bacterium | reverse complement strand
TTTCTTTGATTATTAGGTCTAAAAGAGTTTTTGTAAAACCATAGAGAATGGAAGTATCGACACCTTTTGAGTTAATCATTGGTCTTCTGATAAATGCGTAATATGAACGAAAAATCAATGCGTGTCCATCAATAAGATAGAGTTTCTTCATGTTTTCAAACCAGTTATTAATTGTCATCTGTCATCCACTCAACATAAGAAGAAGGTGTCTCGTACATCTTTATGCATTGCAATGATACATTTTGAGGTAATTTACATCTAATCAGTTCAACAAAATGTAAAACAAGGTTTTCACAGGTTGGTTGGAAATCAACCAATATTACATTTTGGTAAGCAGCTTCAATCTCTGAGGATAACGCCGCATCTTTATTAAGGATGAGTGAATGGTCAAATAAATTGATTATCTGTTCATTTACGATTTGCTTGAGCAGGCTGAAGTCAAGTACCATCCCATTCTTAGAATTGCAAGTGTCGTTAACCGGTTCACCCTTGACAGTAACGTAAAATTTATATGAGTGACCATGGATATGTCTGCACTTACCATCATAACCGGTGAGAGCATGCGCTCCTTCAAAATGGAATTCTTTTGTTATGCGTACTGTCGACATTGTTTTTTTACAAAAGTATTAATAAATTTGTAATTATGTGAAATATTGCTTTATTACTCCTTTACACACTTTTAATTCAATCAAAAGGAGAGGTTTTTAATTTAAATGTTTAATTTATTTTTTTATTTTTATTACAATTTTTTACTTTTGTAAAAAAATTATAAGACATGGCGGTAAATATTCAAAACTTTCTTTCTTCCAATGCAAAGAATATGAGAAGATCTGCAATCAGGGATCTTCTCAGCGTAGCTAACAGACCTGAGATCATATCTTTTGCTGGTGGTTTCCCAAATGCATCCACTTTCCCAATTGAGGATCTTAAGAAAATCATGGTTGAAGTGCTTGAAACTGAGGGGGCATCTGCACTTCAGTATGGTCCAACAGAAGGCAACCAGAAATTAAGGGAGCTGCTTGCCAAAAGGTATTGCGATAACGGCTGCAAGGTTTCAGCAAAGAATATTTTGATTACTACGGCTTCACAACAGGCTATTGACCTTGTTTCAAAGATTTTTATTGATCCGGGCGACACTGTTGTTTGTGGGCTTCCGTCCTATCTTGGTGCCCTTCAGGCTTTCTGGTCATATCAGGCTGAGCCGGTAGGCATCAAGTCAGACTATGATTTGGAGGATACAGTTAAAAAGCTGATAGCTGAAGGGAGGAAACCGAAGTTTGTGTATGCCATACCTGATTTTCAGAATCCTTCAGGAGTGACAATGACACTCGAACAGCGTAAATATGTTCTGGATGTCGTTAAAAAATATGATCTTATTCTTGTAGAGGACAGTCCTTACCGAGAGCTTCGCTTTGACGGTGAGGAGCAGCCTATGATGTATTCTCTCGACGATGATGAAAGAGTGATTTTGTTAGGTACATTTTCCAAGACATTCCTTCCTGGTTTTAGAATTGGTTGGGCTATTGCTCCTGAAGTGATAATTGACAAACTTGTAGTAGCAAAACAGTCAACCGATCTTTGTACAACAGTTTTCGATCAATCTGTTGCAGCAAAGTATCTTGAGAAAGGACTTTTTGAAAAGAATCTTCAGAAAACGGTTGCTCTCTATAAAGAAAAAAGAGATCACATGTTAGCATGTTTTGAGAAATATATGCCGGCAGGTGTGACATGGACACGTCCAGAAGGTGGACTTTTCCTTTTTGTCAAATTGCCTGAAGGATTTGATGCAAGAGAATTATTTGATATTGCCATGAAAGAGGATGTGACTTTTGTTATTGGAGAGGCATTCCACTGTGATGGTTCAGGCAAGAATACTATGAGGATTAATTTCTCATACATGAACAGTGAAAAGACAGAAGAGGGCGTAAAAAGACTTGCAAGAGCTATTGAAAGGATGATGAAAGAGAAAGGCATGTAGTGTTTTAGATCAATTTTAAGCATAGAGGGGTATGTGGCAATATGTTACACACCCCTCTTTTGATTTAATTTTTCTCGGGTTTTATTATTTATTAATTTTGCAGTTGTTGTTGAATTATTAATTTTTTTGGATATGAGAAAGAAAATTGTTGCAGGTAACTGGAAGATGAATACTACTATCAAGGAGGCAGAAAAACTGGCGAGTGAAATTGTGGAACTTGTAGATGAACTCGAAACAGATGTGGAAATAATTATATGTCCTCCATTTACTCATTTGAGCACTGTGGCAAAACTTATTGCAAAACAGCATGACGAAAAGGAAAAGATTTATCTTGGCGCTCAAAATTGTGCCGATCATGCCTCAGGTGCCTATACAGGAGAGGTTTCTGCAAGCATGTTAAAATCGGTGAAATGCCAGTATGTTATTATAGGTCACTCAGAGAGGAGAGAGTATTATCATGAAAATAATGAATCCCTTTATGCTAAAATTGAACTTGCACTTAAAGAGGGGTTAACACCTATTTTTTGTGTAGGAGAGAGGTTGGAAGAGAGAGAGAGTAACAGACATTTTGAGGTTGTTTCCGAACAGATTAAGGATGTACTTTATAAATTAAAGGGTGCAGATGCGAGTAAAATAGTTATTGCATACGAACCGGTATGGGCGATAGGTACAGGTAAGACTGCAACCTCTGACCAGGCTGAGGAGATGCATGCCTTTATTAGAAAGATAGTTGCCGACAAATTTGGAGATCTGGCTGAGGTAATACCTGTTTTGTATGGTGGAAGCTGTAAACCATCAAATGCTCGTGAGATATTTTCCAAACCTGATGTTGACGGCGGGCTTATAGGTGGGGCATCTTTGATTGCTAATGACTTTGTGGAAATTATAAAATCTTTTTAAAAGTCGTAAGTCTCATTGTTTATAACTGTTGTAATGTGAGAAAATTGTCTTACCTTTGCATCCCTCAAAGCGGGCATGGCGTAATTGGTAGCCGCGCCAGACTTAGGATCTGGTGCCGTAAGGCGTGGGGGTTCGAGTCCCTTTGCCCGCACTGAAAGCAGATAGCCTTTGGGGTATCTGTTTTTTGTTGATAACAAAATAATTTATATATACATGAGAGTAACACAAAAAAACATCGATGATTTGAATCTCGTTGTTACACTTAACATTGAACAGGGAGATTATTACGACAAGCAGCGAAAAATACTTAACGATTTTAGACGCAAGGCTGAGTTGAAAGGCTTTCGTAAAGGCATGGCTCCAATGAGCCTGATAGAGAAGCTGCATGGAAAATCTGCCTTGTTGGATGCTGTCAATGATCTCATATCTGAAGGCTTGAATAATTTTATTTCTGAGAACAAACTTAAAGTTCTTGGAGAACCACTTCCTAACGAGAAAGAACAAAAGCCTATTGACTGGGAAAATAATTCAGAATTTGAATTTGTGTATGATATTGCATTATCTCCTTCAGTTAAAGTGGAACTCAGTAATGAAGACAAGATTCCTTATTATGAGGTTGTAATTTCAGATGAAGAAAAGAAGATTTACAGAAGTAATTTTCTCAAGCAGTACGGACAGCTTGGCAATGTAGACCAGGTGGCTGATGATGATTTTATAGTTGCAGATCTTGTTCAGGGAGATACTAAGATTGAAGGGACACATATATCCGTGAGATCCATTGAAGATCCTGAAATAAAGAAGTTGTTTATTGGGAGGAGAGTGGGTGACGAATTTGAAATTGACGTTAACAAGGCTTTTACTAATGATGCAGACAGAGCATCATTGCTGAGAGTTAAAAAGGAGGAGCTCACTACTGTTGAACCAATTTTTAAGGTAATTGTTAAGGAGATAAAACGTTTTGTTGATGCAGAACCTACACAAGAGCTGTTTGACAAAGTATTTGGAGAAGGTCAGGTTAAAAGTGATGAGGAATTTGAAAACAGACTTATAGAAAAGATGAAAGAAGAATTTGCTCGGGAAAGTGATTATCGTTATATGCTTGATGCAAGGGATTATTTGATAGAAAAAGCCGCAATTAAACTTCCTGAAGATTTTCTCAAGAGGTGGCTCTATACAGCAAATAAGGAGAAGTTTACGATGGAGGATATTGAAAAGGAGTTTGACCTTTTTCTCAAGGATTTGCGTTGGCAGATGATTCGTCAGACCATATTAAAGGAACAAGGACTTACCGTTACTCGAGAATTGCTGGATGAACAGGCTAAGAAGATAGCTGCATATCAGTTTGCTATGTACGGAATTCCAAATGTGCCTGAGGAACAGCTGGAGAAGTATGCACAGTCTCTTCTTGCCAATGAAAAGGAGTCTGGGAGAATACTTGAAAAAGTTGAAGAGAATCTAGTTCTTGATTTTGTAAAGGGTGTGGCATCTCTCGACAAAAGGCAA
>JAHDRO010000255.1 GCA_018433265.1 Bacteroidales bacterium | reverse complement strand
ATACTGTTTAGCCACAGAAACGACAAAACGAAGATTAGCTCTAGTAAGTTTCTCAAGAGCTTCTTGATCGCCCTTTTTGATCCTTTGAGCCAATTCAACTTCGTCTTCAACCGTAATTAATTCTTCTCTTCCTATCTCTTGTAAATACTTGTCGAGAGAAGCGCTCTCTCTGTTGGTAATTGATTTGGTAATCTTAAGTTGTCTCATTCAAATATACTGTACTACAAAGTTAAAACAAATTAATCTAAGCCACAAAATTAAAGTCCCATACCATAGTAAACTACTCTGCCGTCAGGATAAACACCTTCAACAAGCAAAGACCTGCCACTTTTCTTAATAATTGCAAGTACTTCAGATGGTTCATTAACTTCTACCTGATTAATATATGTAATAATAAACCCAGGTTTGATACCTGCCTCTCTGAATTTTCCGCTGCCCACAGAAGTTACTTCAACTCCATTTCTAAGCGAAAGTTTTTTAAGAGTTTCTTTTGAAGCTTTTTGTAAAGTTGCTCCTATAGTGTTTTGCAATTCAGCATTAATACTTCCTTCATACAATAATTTACTATTTTCCTCCTGCAAAATAACTGAAATTAATTTAGGCTTACCATCTCGGAGAATTTCAACATTAATTTTATCATTCGGCCTGTATTTACTTATTTGTTCCTGAACTGCCGGTGATGAATTGACAGGCTGTCCATTGATTGAAAGAATGACGTCCGATGGTTTTATTCCAGATTTTTCTGCAGCTCCTCCCTTCATAACATCTGTGACAAGTACTCCTTTTATTTCTTTCATGTTCATACGTTTAGCCGCTTCGCTGTCAATCTCCTGCATGGAAACACCCAACATTGCCCTTTTTACCTCTCCGAAATTTATAAAGTCATTGACAACTTTTTTGGCGATAGAAGCTGGGACTGCAAAAGAGTAGCCTGTGAATGAGCCAGTTCTTGATGCAATAGCTGTGTTAATACCAACCAATTCTCCCTTTGCATTCACAAGTGCTCCACCACTGTTCCCTGGATTTACAGCTGCATCTGTCTGAATAAATGATTCTATTTTAAATTTACCATCACTAAAGTTACTGTCATAAGAAGACATGCTTCTTCTCTTGGCGCTGACAATGCCTGCTGTAATTGTATTCGTCAAATTGTATGGGTTGCCTATAGCTATTACCCATTCTCCCAACCTAAGAGAGTCAGAATCGCCAAATTCAAGATATGGTAACCCTGTAGCATCAATTTTAATAAGGGCTATGTCTGTTGCTTCATCTGCCCCAATTAACTTTGCCTTATATGTTTGATTGTTTTCAAGAGTTACAGAAATCTCATCAGCTCCTGACACAACATGACTATTTGTCACGATATATCCGTCAGGATGAATGATAACGCCCGAACCTGCAGTAAGCTGTTCTCTTTGCAAAGGTTGAGGATTACTGTATCCAAAGAAAAAATCAAATAAAGAATATACAGGCACTGTACTTTTTGAGATAACTTTGACATGGACAACAGCTTTAACACATTTCTCAGCAGCATATGTAAAATCGGGATAAGATTGAGTAGTAAGACTTACCCTGCTAAGTTGTGCAAACTGAGGGTCTGTTTGACTGACTGAACGTGAATTATCTACATGCTTAACAACTGCAACAGAGGTTAATACACTTATAATCACCGATAAAAAAATAACAAGTATATTTCTTTTCATAACTTATTAATTTAATTCACTATTAATAATCAATTTTGCAACCAAAAAAGTTCAAAATATATGCCATAAAAAAATTTTTTTATCTTTGTAAAAATTAAAATTTTATGAAGTTTGTAGTATCAAGCACAGAATTATTATCACGTCTTCAATCCGTATCGAGAGTAATTTCATCTAAAAATACCATTACTATTCTCGATAATTTCCTTTTTGTGCTTAAGGACGGATATCTTAACATCACCGCATCAGACCTTGAGACAAGTCTTAAAGCGTCGATGATTATCGATAATATCTCAGAAGAAGGAGAGATTACAATCCCTGCAAAACTTTTGGTAGATTCTCTAAAAGAATTTCCAGATCAACCACTTGAATTTAAGACAAATCCTGCCTCTACAGCTGTAGAGATCACCTGGGCGAGTGGCAATTATATTATACCCTGTAATTCAGCCGACGACTATCCAACTATTCCCGAATTAACGAATGATTTTACAGAAATACATATTCCTTCAACATTGTTGTCTGAGGGCATTAACAGAACACTGTATGCCACAGCAGATGAGGAACTTAGACCTGTGATGAACGGGATTTTCTTTGACATTGATTCTGAACAAACTACTCTGGTTGCTTCTGATGCTCACAAACTTGTCTGTTTTACAAGAAAAGACATTAAGTCAGATAAGAAGTCTTCCTTCATTCTGCCCAAAAAACCGGCTTCAATCTTAAAAACAATTCTTACAAAATTCAATGAAGACGTAACTATACGATTCGACTCTAAGAACGCCTATTTTTCTTTTGATTCGTTTGTTCTTGTTTGTCGTATGGTTGAAGGTAACTATCCGGCATACAAATCTGTTATTCCAAAGAATAACCAGAATAAAATGGTTATCAATAGACTCGATTTTCTTAACAGCACCAGAAGAGTTGCTGTTTGTTCCAATCAGGCAAGCAGTCAAGTCAAACTAAAACTTTCTTACAATCAGCTTGTTATTTCAGCACAAGACCCAGATTTTTCTGTCTCTGCCAATGAAAGAATCAGTTGCCAGTATGAATCTGATCCCCTTGAGATTGGATTCAAGTCCACTTTTTTAATAGATATATTGAGCAACCTTCCT
>JAHDRO010000138.1 GCA_018433265.1 Bacteroidales bacterium | reverse complement strand
TCAGGTCTATGCTGTCAAATTTTTTGAAACTTCTGTAAATATGGTACCAGCCAAATGGAAAAAGTTTACCATGTGCCTTTTTAAGAGCCTCGGAGAAACTCGGGAAACAAATAGCGAAAGCTGCAATTTTATTATTCTGGTCGAATATCACACAAGTCAATTCCTTTTTAAGTAAAGGAATGTACTGTCGACCTATTTCAAGTATCTCCTCCTTGTCAAGAGGCACAAAATTGTCAATATTCCTAAAACTTGTGTTATAACTTTCAAAGAATTCTAAAAGCAGTTTATCGTTATTCTTGAACATCTCTATGTCGGCAATTCTAAGCTTGTATCTCTCCATTATCATCTCGTTTATCCTTTTCAGCTTGTCAGGTACACCAACATTGGCAATCAGCTTTATCTGCTTCCAATCGAGCTGTTTCCCGTAACCGAGTTGTTCAAGAATAGATCTGTAATAAGGATAGTTATACAAACAGTTAGCAGGCGGTGTGTTTTCAAATCCTTCAATTAAAACTCCCTGTCTATACCAAGTATTATATCCGAGCGGCCCATGAATCTCTTCCATCCCCAAAGAAACTCCCCACTCTTCAACTTTACCAAGAAGAGCAGCAGCGACCTCAATATCCTCCACAAAGTCAAACCATCCAAACCTAATTCTCTTGTTATTATGGTATTCGTTAGCCCTCGGGTTATAAATTCCTGCAATACGGCCAACAATTCTGTTATGATCGGAATAAGCCAGCCACAATCTTAATTTACAATATCTCAAAGATGGACTTTCAGTCAATGATCGAATTTCATCCTTATCAAGAACGGGTACATATTGTTTGCAATTTTTATAAAGCTTATGGGGAAAACAGACAAATTTTTTTATCTCAGAAGTAGTTACGGCCTCACGAATTTCAACTTTCATTCCCGGTCAGTATTAATGTTTAAAGGCAACAAATGTAATTAATAATTTTAATTTTTTTTGGAGATATCTATAAAGTAACAAATTACCACCTGTGCACATGCAATCCCAAATGCTGCAGGTAGATACGATAAAGTACCTACCACTGATTTTTTATTTTGTTCTTCTACAGGCACAATGGCATTTTTATCAGGTAATTCACTAGAAAACACCACCTTGAATCCGCTACTGATTCCCTCTTTCCTCAATCTTTTCCTCAGCATGTAAGCCAGCGGACAGTT
The DNA here is from genome assembly GCA_018433265.1 of Bacteroidales bacterium. Next base: position 1,211 of record JAHDRO010000138.1, on the reverse strand, counting down.
ATAAGATTTTGATATATCAGCAATCTCAATTGCTGTTATGTCATATTTGGCACCGGCTCCCATGGAGCTGACAATCGGAATCCCATTTTTTAAAGCATATTTGATAAGTGCTATTTTTGGAGACAGCGTATCAATTGCATCCACAATATAATCAATCTTTTCTCCTCCAAGCAAAAGAGCAACATTATCTCCGTTAAGAAAATCTGCAACAGTCTTAATGTCAATCTCAGGGTTTATATCTCTCAATCGGGAAGATATCACATCCACTTTTTTCATCCCAATTGTGCTTTCAAGAGCAAGCAACTGTCGGTTTTTATTTGAATATGTCACAATATCCGGATCAATAACATACATAGCCCCTATACCGGCTCTCGCTATCATTTCGGCAGCAAAAGCTCCAACACCTCCAACACCCACAACAACTACTCGTTTGGATGCAAAGCTATCTATCACTTTGCGACCTAACAATAGTTCACTCCTTTCCAACCAATTCTCCATCATCTATTTTCAAGATTTTTAGCTTCATTCCACAATCTGTCCATCTCTTCGAGTGAGAGAGACTTTATAGACAAACCCCTTTTAGCTGTTTCGCTTTCAATATAGCCAAAGCGTTTGAAAAATTTACGGTTTGTCATCTCAAGAGCCGTATCAGGATTTATATTATAAAGTCTTGCCGCATTAATCAAAGAGAACAAAAGATCGCCAAATTCACCCTCCAAGTTGCAATCCACATTATTTTCAGTTTCTTTTTCAAGATCACCTGCGGCATTATTCTTAAGTTCCTCTTCAAATTCAGCTATCTCTTCACGAACCTTCTCCCACACCTCTTCTCTTTTCTCCCAGTCAAAACCTACAGCTCTAACTTTGTCCTGCATGCGGTATGCCTTAACAATAGATGGCAAGGATGAAGGAACTCCAGAAAGAATAGTCTTATTGCCATCCTTCTCCTTTCTCTTAAGTTGCTCCCAGTTTTTTATAACCTCTCCCGCTCCTGAAACCTGAGTCTCACCAAAAACATGAGGATGCCTGTATATAAGCTTGTCACAACACCTGTTAATAACATCGGAAATATCGAAACTGCCCTTTTCAGAAGCAATTTTTGCATAGAAAACAATATGAAGCAGTATGTCTCCAAGCTCCTTGCTTATATTATAATCATCCGAATTAATAATCGCATCACTCAATTCATAAGTCTCCTCAATAGTAAGAGG
>JAHDRO010000355.1 GCA_018433265.1 Bacteroidales bacterium | reverse complement strand
TGACTTTAGATTTAATGTTTCACTCATTCTCCCTCTTGGAAGTAATAAAACAGAAATAAGCGAGATGGATGCAAACTTCCTCGATTTTTATGAGGGTTTTTTGCTTGCAGTCAACGACATGAAAGAAGAAGGGATGAATATCAATCTTAAAGTTTTGGATATGTACGATTTCCCTTCAGGGCAGATACTTGCCCAATCAGGGAAGTTGGATAACAGTCACTTGATAGTTGGCCCTGTATTTGAAAAAGAAATTGCTCAGATTGTCAGCCATACTGAAAGAGAGGGAATTCCACTGGTTTCTCCAATGGATTCCAAAACAGAGTCACTTGTTTCTGATCATCCATTTTTTTACCAGATTAATACTAATCTTTATAATATACAAATGACTCTTCTTAAAAGTATTCCTAAAGGTTCTCATGTTACAATTATCTATGAAGATTCAGGTGAAGACAGAGAATTAATTGAACTTACAAAAAGAATTCTTTCCGAATTGGGTTTAACTTATAACTCTATTTCCTATAACATCCTGTCAGGCAGGGGTGTGACTTCTAAAATCGGAGACAAACTCTCTCCAACATCCATTAATGCCGTAGTTGTTCCATCAAACCAGGAAGCCTTTGTTTCAGATGTTCTGAGGAATTTGAATCTTCTTCAAACAATCAACAAATTTAACATTACATTATATGGTACTTCAAAATGGAGATCCTTTGACAATATAGACATTAACTACTACCATTCAATGAATCTTCATATTGCTTTACAACATTTTGTCGATTACAATGACCCAAATGTTAAAAAGTTTCTTCTTAGATACCGGGCATTATATAATTGTGAACCAAATCCATACTCTTTCCAGGCATATGATATTGCAAAATATTTCCTGGGACAACTATTAAAAGAAGGACCTGATTTCTATAAATTACAAAATCATAGTACTCAAAGGCTGCTTCAGTCTGACTTTAAATTTGAACGACCTGACTCTGACAGTGGATATATCAATACCGCAACGCGGCTTGTAATATACAACCCTGACTACTCAGTCAATATTTGCAGTCTTGGTCTTTAAC
>JAHDRO010000200.1 GCA_018433265.1 Bacteroidales bacterium | reverse complement strand
CTTGAATTCAAGCTGTTTGGAATAGGGTAGTGGTTGCCATTTGCAACCACCACAGGTACCATAATGTGAACAAAAGGGTTGAGCTCTAAAATCTGATGGCTTAACAATTTTTTGAACAACACCTTCCATATAATTCTTTCTTTTGGAAACGATTAGAATATCGACTATATCACCAGGCACCACAAATGGTACAAACATAACTTTACCATCTACATGTGCAATTGCTTTTCCTTCAGCTGCTATGTTCTCAATTTCAACCGATTCAATTATTTCTTTTTCTCTTTTGCTCATATATAAATTTTCGAATGTCTAATTTAACTTTTTAATAACTTAACTACTTATAAATATACAAAATAATAGTATATTTATAATATATAAAAGCATATCAATTTTATAACACAATTTATATTATGTTAAATACAAATTTAACACCACTACCCGAAAGGATGAGACCGACTAATCTTGACGATTTTGTGGGACAAGATCATCTGATTGGGAAAGGATGTGTTTTGCGCAATATGATAGATTCAGGCAATATTTCATCGTTTATTCTTTGGGGACCTCCTGGCGTAGGTAAAACAACATTAGCTAAAATAATAGCAAAACAACTAAACAGACCATTTTATATTCTCTCCGCAGTATCTTCAGGTGTCAAAGATGTACGTGACATTATTGATAAGTCAAGAAAAAACAGTCTTTTTAACAATTCCAGACCTATTCTTTTTATAGACGAAATTCACCGGTTCAGCAAAAGTCAGCAAGATGCACTTTTAGGCGCTGTAGAAGATGGTACCATTGTATTAATAGGTGCTACAACAGAAAATCCTTCTTTTGAAGTTATCACTCCCCTACTTTCACGGTGTCAAGTATATGTTCTCAAACCACTAGACAGAAAATCGCTTGATATTATATTGGATAGAGCTCTTAAAGAAGACCAGATTTTAAAAAATATTGATATTTCTGTCGATGAGAAAGAAGCTCTTTATCGATACTCGGGGGGAGATGCCAGGAAACTCCTTAATATATTGGATATCATCGTTCAAACACATCAAGGAAACAAAAAGGTTACTATAAATAACAAAATAGTTATTGACAAATTGCAGGAAAATATAGCACTTTATGATAAAAACGGAGAGCAACATTACGATATTATTTCTGCTTTTATTAAAAGTATTCGGGGCTCAGATCCTAAT
>JAHDRO010000048.1 GCA_018433265.1 Bacteroidales bacterium | reverse complement strand
ATCCTTTTGGTTGAGAATATGCGGAGGCAAACGTCATGCTCGTAAGAAAAATGAGAGCAATCGTTGTTGCTTTGGTCACTTGCATCAGATTTTTAAAAAAACTTACCTATACAACCTATAATGCCTATCAATAATTAGACCAAATTATTTAATTTATTACATTTGTTAGAACAAATCCTATATTAAATCTTTAATTACTCAGTCAACTTTATGCATAAATTTATATTTTCCAAACTGTTTTTACTACTACTGATTGTAATACCGTCGCAACTTTTTTCTCAAGCTCGGGGAACACGGGGTGATAGCTATTATACGACAAAAGCTGACAAAATTCATAAAAAGATTGTTACAATTGATACTCACAATGATTCTGCTCTCAAACTGAATAATTCCGTCAGACGGAACTCAGGTAGCAATCAGGTTACATTTTCCATGATGAAGGAAGGAGGTCTTGATGCAGCTTTTTTTGCAATATATACCGGGCAGGGCCCAAGGGATGAGGAATCAGTCAAAGATGCAGATTTTTATGCATCAGATCAATTGCTAAGATTTCGGAGTTATGTCGAATCAAGTGACCAAGCTGCTTTTGCCTATAATACTCATGATATTTTATACAATAAGGGTAGAGGGCAAATATCTGTAATCCTCGCACTTGAAAATGGATATCCTTTTGGGAAGGACATTTCACAAGTTGAACGTTTTTATAATTATGGTGTAAGGGCAGTTACTTTGTGTCATAACTACAATAATGATATTTGTGATGCCTCAATGGACACAGTTGTTGAACACAATGGATTATCTCCTTTTGGTTACAAAGTTGTTGAGGAGATGAACAGACTTGGTATAATAATTGATGTTTCCCATGCATCTTCCAAAACTTTATCAGATGTTTTACGAGTTAGCAAACTTCCTGTGATAGCAAGTCATTCAGGAGTTTATGCTATAAAAAACCATAAAAGGAACCTTACCGATGAGGAAATTAAGGCAATTGCTGCCAAAGGAGGGTTGATTCAAGTTGCAACCGGCAGATATTTTCTATCTGACAAGCCAAAAGAAGAGGTTACAGTCAAAGACATAGCAGACCATATTGATTATGTCAAGTCACTTGTAGGTATCAGGCATGTTGGTATCGGGACAGATTTTGACGGTGGTGGTGGAGTTGTTGGAATGGAAAATGCAGCCAAAATGAAGAACCTTACCGTAGAACTTTTAAAAAGAGGATATACTAATAGAGAACTCAAAATGTTTTGGGGGAAGAATATTTTAAGAGTCTTAAGAGCGCATTCCAAGTAATTTTTTATCAGTTATTTTTGCACGTTTGATTTTTTTGGTATATTTGCAACCCGCCAGAAATGTGATTGATTTACATATATAGCTGTGGGACAGGGTAATGACCTTCATTTTTTTAAGACCAAAGCATTAAAAACATATTTACTGTTATAGTTAAACTGTAAAAAAGCAATGTTACAACCAAAAAAAACCAAATTCAGAAGGCAGCAGAAGGGCCGTATGAAGGGAATGGCACAAAGGGGCAATCAGCTTTCATTTGGATCATTCGGTATTAAGACCACTGAGTCCTGCTGGCTTACCGGCCAACAGATAGAAGCTGCCCGTCAGGCTGTAGTAAGATACATGAAACGTGAAGGTCAAATTTGGATCCGCGTTTTTCCTGATAAACCAATAACAAAAAAACCTGCTGAGGTGCGTATGGGTAAAGGAAAAGGAGCTCCCGAGGGGTTTGTTTGTCCAATTACTCCGGGTCGTATGATTATAGAGGCTGATGGAGTTCCACTTGACGTTGCCAAAGAAGCTCTTCGTCTTGGGGCACATAAACTTCCTGTGAATACGAAATTTGTAGTACGTAGAGATTATACTGAATAATTAAATTAGGAGAAAAGATGAAGACAAAAGAGGTAAGAGAATTATCGATTAATGATCTCAAGGAGAGGATTGAAGCTGAAAAGGCTAATCTTCTTCGCATGAAGATGAATCATGCTATCTCTCCTATAGATGATTTATCAAAGATGAAAAAATCAAGAAAGGACATTGCCAGAATGCTTACCATTCTGACCCAAAAACAAAATATAGACAAATAGAGCTATGGAAAGAAATCTTAGAAAAGAGAGAATAGGCGTAGTGGTAAGTAACAAAATGGACAAGTCTATTGTAGTAGCTGTAAAAAGAAAAATCAAACACCCGATTTACGGCAAATTTGTGAAGAAAACCACTAAGTTTGTAGCTCATGACGAGAATAATGAGTGCAGTGAAGGTGATACAGTACGTATTATGGAAACTCGTCCTTTGAGCAAGACAAAACGTTGGAGATTAGTAGAAATAATTGAAAAAGTTAAATAAGCCATGATACAGCAAGAAACGAGATTATTGGTGGCAGATAACAGCGGAGCAAAGGAAGTACTTTGCATCCGAGTTTTGGGTGGTACCCGTCGCCGTTATGCTGAAGTTGGAGACAAAATTGTTGTTACAGTAAAAAGTGCTATCCCGGGCGGAGATGCAAAAAAAGGTTCTGTTTCAAAAGCAGTTGTGGTACGTACAAAAAAGGAAATTCGTCGTCCTGATGGTTCATATATTCGTTTTGATGATAACGCATGTGTGTTGCTCAACAATCAGGGAGAAGTTCGCGGTACCCGTATCTTTGGTCCAGTGGCCAGAGAATTGCGTGAGAATTACATGAAGATCATTTCTTTAGCTCCTGAGGTTTTGTAAAATAAATATAGAAGACATGAACAAAAAATTACATATTAAAAAAGGTGATACAGTTTTTGTGAATGCAGGAGACGACCGTGGTAAAACCGGTAGAGTACTTGAAATTCTCAAAAGTGAAAATCGTGCCATAGTTGAGGGTATCAATATGGTGAGCAAACATACAAAACCTAACGCAAAATATCCTCAGGGTGGTATTATTAAACAGGAAGCTAGTATTCATATTTCCAACCTGCAGGTTGTAGATCCCGTAAAAGGCGGTCCTACAAGAATTGGTCGTCGTTTGAATGACAAGGGCAAATTAGTTCGTTTCGCGAAAAAGTCGGGGGAGGAGATTAAATAATGGCAACTACAAAACCAAATACTGCAACTAAAAGTGCTAAAGCTGAAAAAAAACCTTCTGTCAAAGTTGAAGGTGTTCAGGTTTTAGTAAAAGGATATGTGCCAAATCTACAGAAGAAGTACAAAGAAGAGATTGTGCCAAAGTTAATGAAAGAATTTGGGTATTCTTCAATAATGCAAGTGCCTGCTCTTGAGAAAATTACTATAAATCAAGGAGTTGGTTCTGCAACACAGGATAAAAAATTGATTGAAGTAGCTCAACAGGAACTGACTTCTATTACAGGGCAGAAGGCCATCATGACATATTCAAAAAAGGATATCTCTAATTTCAAGCTTCGAAGAGGAATGCCTATCGGAGTTAAGGTAACGCTTCGTAAGGCCAAGATGTATGAGTTTCTTGAAAGGCTTATTTCTGTATCACTTCCTCGTATTAGAGATTTTAAGGGAATAAGTGATAAATTTGATGGAAGAGGAAACTACACATTGGGTATAAAGGAACAAATCATATTCCCTGAGGTTGATATTGACAAGATTACAAAGATCTTCGGAATGGAAATAACTTTTGTAACGACAGCCGGCAAAGATGAAGAAGCATATGCTCTTCTTCGTGAATTTGGTTTGCCGTTTAAGAATATTAAAAAAGAAGTAATCTTTAAAACAGAATAAAGTAGATAATGGCAAAGGAATCAATGAAGGCACGCGAAATTAAACGTGCAAAGTTATGTGCCAAATATGCCGAAAAACGCAAAGCACTTAAAGCAATCGGCGATTATGCTGCGCTTGATAAACTTCCAAAAAATTCAAGCCCTGTACGTTTGCACAATCGCTGCTCTATAACAGGTCGTCCAAAAGGGTATATGCGCACTTTCGGTATCAGTCGTATTCAGTTCCGTGAGATGGCCAGTAAAGGTCTTATCCCAGGAGTACGAAAGGCAAGTTGGTAATATTTATTAAAATTTTAAATAACATTGGATATCGGGCATCCTTTTTTTGGATGTCGGTACTTTAAAACAAACAAAACAATGACTGATCCAATTTCAGATTATTTGACAAGATTGCGTAATGCATATCTTGCAGGTCACAAAATTGTTGAGATTCCCGCTTCCAAGATGAAGCTGGAAATAACCCGCATACTTCATGAAAAGGGTTATATTCTCAGCTATAAGATAGTTGAGGGCAAGCCATATAATACTATCAAGATTGCTCTTAAATATCATCCTGATACTAAAAAGGCTGCCATAAAAAAGATTACCAGGGTTAGTTCGCCTGGTCTTAGAAAATATGTCAGTGTGGCCAATTTGCCAAGAGTACTTAATGGGCTGGGAATTGCCATTATATCTACTTCAAAGGGCGTAATAACCGACAAGGAGGCAAAAGAAATGAACATAGGCGGAGAGGTTATCTGCTATGTATATTAGTTATGAATTTAATAATAAATAACAAATGTCACGAATAGGAAAATTACCTGTAAACCTTCCAGCCGGCGTAACCGTCAAGGTGGAACCGGGAAATATTGTAAAGGTTAAAGGCCCGCTCGGAGAACTTACACAGAAAGTCGATCCTGATATCACAGTTACTGTAGCGGGGAATGTAGTAACAGTCAGTAGACCAACTGATCAGCCTCGTCACCGTTCATTGCATGGACTTTACAGGGCTTTGATTAATAATATGGTTGTAGGAGTTTCTACAGGTTATACAGTTAAGCAGGAGTTTGTTGGTGTGGGTTACAGGGCAGAGGTAAAGGGACAAGTTCTAGAGCTCAGTCTTGGGTATTCACATGACATTCATTTTTTACTGCCAAAAGAGATTAAGGCTTCTGCGGAAGTGGCAAAGAAAGGAGCCAATCCAGTACTGACAATGACCAGTCACGACAAACAACTTCTTGGAACTGTGGCTGCAAAGATAAGATCGTTGAGGAAACCGGAACCTTATAAAGGCAAAGGTATTAAGTTTGTTGGAGAACAACTTCGTCGCAAAGCCGGTAAGTCGGCAAGCGCTAAATAACAAGTGGAGGATTTATGGCATTAAGTAAAATAGAAAGAAGAAAGAGAATTCAGCACCGAATACGTAAGGTTGTAAACGGTACTCCAGAGAGACCAAGACTTGCTGTTTTCAGAAGTAACAAGCAGATTTATGTTCAGTTTATCAATGATATTGATGGCGTAACAATTACATCTGCCAGTTCAAGGGACAAGGAGATTGTTGAGGAGTGCAAGGGCAAACCGGGCATCGAAGTTGCAAAGGTTGTAGGAAAGCTTGCAGCAAGACGTGCTATTGAAAAAGGAATTTCAGAGGTATCCTTCGATCGAGGAGGTTATCTATATCACGGAAGAGTTAAAAGTTTAGCAGATGCCGCCAGAGAAGGTGGTCTTAGATTCTAGTATAGTATGGCAAATACAAACATCAAAAAAGTTAAGACTACCGATCTTGAGTTGAAGGACAGATTGGTGGCAGTTCAAAGAGTTACCAAAGTTACAAAGGGAGGTCGCCACTTCAGTTTCGCTGCAATTGTGGTGGTCGGAGATGAAAAAGGAGTTGTAGGTTATGGTCTGGGTAAGGCTAATGAGGTTACAACTGCCATTTCAAAAGGGATAGAAGATGCAAAGAAAAATCTTGTTAAGATTCCTCTTAATAAGAAGACAATCCCTCATGAACAGGAAGCCAAATTTGGAGGAGCGAGAGTTTTTATGAAGCCTGCAGCTGAAGGAACAGGAGTAAAGGCCGGAGGTGCTATGCGTGCTGTCTTTGAGTCAGTAGGAGTTCATGACGTTCTTGCCAAGTCTAAAGGATCGTCAAATCCTCATAATTTGGTGAAAGCGACTGTTGCTGCCCTTCTTGAAATGCGCGATGCTTATACTATTGCAGGCGTTAGAGGTATACCTATGAATAAAGTGTTTAAAGGATAGGGAGGCAAGATTATGACTAAAGTTAGAGTTACTCAGGTAAGGAGTAAAAATAGTGCAAATAAGAGACAAATAGCAACACTGACTTCTCTGGGAATTCACAGAATTGGGCATTCTGTTGAACTGGAGCTGAACCCTGTAAACAAGGGGATGATTGGCAAGGTATTGCATCTGGTGAAAGTTGAAGAAATTAATT
>JAHDRO010000328.1 GCA_018433265.1 Bacteroidales bacterium | reverse complement strand
GATTGCTTTGCAGAGTTAGCGGTCGTTCCGAAATGAATGTTGGAGCAAAAATGACTGAGATTATTACTAATCCTTCGAAGTATCCTATTTTTACCTCAAATGCTGATAATGCAACTGTAAAATTTTCCGGTGTAGACCCTTATATAAACACATTTGGTACAACTACCGAAAGCGATTTTACTAAAAGTGGAAGAAAGTTAACTAGACAGCTTATAAGTATGACTGTAATTACAGAAAATGGCAATCAGATATATGTTGATCCCCGTCTTCCTATTATTGGCAAAAAAAATACAGTAGCTTCTGACAATCCTTACAATATCTGGATTGGTACTAAGTCAGGTTGTACAGATCTTGAAAGGGCTACTGTAGACAGAGGTACTTCGTGGTTGAATTATAAGGTGTTTTGCAGAAAGGATGCAACTGCAACATTTATGGATTATGCAGAAATTCAATTTATTCTCGCGGAAGCTGCTCTTAAGAATTTAATAAGTGGAGGTGCTTCTGCTGCAAAAAACTATTACGAAGCAGGAGTTAGAGCTTCGATGGAAAAATGGTCGGCACTTGGCGCTTACAGTGAGACCCCAACATCTATTTCTTCAGCAGAGATTAATACTTTTCTTTCGTCAAAACTTGGTTCTTGGGATTTAGCCTCAAACAAAGAAGAGCTTATAGGTAATCAAAAATATCTTGCACTCTTTTGGATAGGTATGGAAGCATATCATGAATATCGAAGGACAGGATATCCGGTACTTACTATTGGAGAAGGCACTGTATATAATGACAATGTATTCCCTACAAGATTTGGTTATCCTCCAACAACTGTTTCCACTAATTCTGCTAATGTTGCAATTGCTCTTGAGCAGATGGGGGGTCCAAACAACATGAAGACACCTGTATGGTGGAGTAAACAGGCTATTCAATCCGGATTGTAATTAATTATTATTGAAACGGTCATGAATAGATTCCTGGGCATAGTATTGTTTCTCACATTTTCACTTTCTCTGTTTGGAAGAGATATTTCAGGCGTAGTTGATTCTGATGGGAAAGGCCTTAAGAATGTCGTTGTTACTGATGGTTTTAATTTTACTCAAACTAATGAAAATGGAGTCTTTAAACTAAATGTTTCAACGGAGTCTGAATTTGTTTATATTTTTATTCCTTCTGGGTACAGGGCTGTTGCCAAAGAAGGAATATCTCAATTTTTTAAAAGGATTGACCAACAATCTGATAATTTACATTTTGAATTAAATAAAATTCCTGATTGTAATAAGTATGTTCTTATAGCTGTAGGAGATCCTCAAACAAAAACTTTAGAGCAGTATAATATCTTTGAGCAGACAGTTATCTCTGATTTAAAGTCAACGATTGACGGATATATTAAAAAAAATGTAATTCCTGTCACTGTTTATTTAGGTGATGTCGTTTGGGATAATATGAAACTCTTTGATAACCATAAGCAAGGAATTTCCAAACTTGGCACTCCGGTTTACTCGGCAATTGGGAATCATGATTATCAAAAGGAACTTATAGGAGATACTAATTGTGGTAAGGCTTTTGGTAACTGTTTCGGACCTGCATATTATGGATTTGTGCTTGGCAAAAACTATGTTATTGTTCTTGATAATATAATCTATAATACAAACAAACAGTATATTGAAGATGTATCACAGTCTCAGATAGAGTGGCTTAAAGGATATCTCAAGTTT
>JAHDRO010000252.1 GCA_018433265.1 Bacteroidales bacterium | reverse complement strand
CACCACCATCGCTGGCTATAAGGTAAGAGTGACTTGCACCAAATGTGCTGGCATAGGTCGAGCCTCCTCCCATATAACCAACTATAGGAGCCAAAGCTCTTAAATCATAAGGAATCCCCTCATAAGCTTCAAGAATAGGCGCAAGCCTTAAAACAGGCTCAACCCAATCGGGGGAGTCAATATTTTTATTTACATCCAGCCAATCAGAGCATGAAGAGGTAAAACTAATTGCCAGAAGTACAGTAAAAGATAATAATATTTTTCTCATAGTTTTAATCCGTTAAAATGTTAGATTGATACCAAATGACAAGCCTCTCGGAGCAGCTATTGCCATCATGTCAAACCCTACTCCACCGGTACCGCCGAGTGATGCGGAGTTAGAGTTACTTACTACGTCAATTCCTGAATAATTTGTGAATACAAAAAGGTCAGTGCCCATAACATATATTGAAGCAGCAGAAACAATCCCTTTTGTTACACTCTCAAGCCATTTCCTGTTAACATTGTAATTTAAACGAAGTTCCTGAACTCTCAAATAGTTAATACCTTTTTCAATCCAGTCATAATCATTTCCTGCATACCCATACTGAAGATCTCCCAATTTAACTCCGATGCTGTTGACTGTAGGGTTATCAGAGTCCTGTAAACCATCTTTCAACACTCCGTTAAACACTACTGGCCCTGCTTCTCTCATCTTAACAGATTCTTTACTGAATCCTTGTTGCATCATCCAGCGTTTAGTGCCATTAACTACCTGTGTGCCTAATTTTCCATCCAACAGTGCCGATAGTGAAAAACTCCTATATCTCACAGAGAGTGTAAGACCAAACATGAGGTCAGGCTCGCGGTCGCCAAGCACCGACCAAGTGCTTGATACAAGAGGAAGACCGGTAGAAGGATCTATCAGTACTTTTCCATCTTTATTGCGCTGAAAGTCCAAACCTGTAATTGAAGTAACAGGATAGCCGACTTTAATTCCGTTTCTCAAGTTTCCTGAATTCCAGGTATATGCATTATAGTACTCAGATACGTTTTCTGGAAGTTTAATGACATTACTCCAGTTCTTGGACATATTAAGTCCAAGATTCACTATCCAGTCACGGTTTTTTATAACATCACCTGCAACTCTCAACTCAACTCCACTGGTTCTGAATGTACCAACGTTCATGTTGTTAAGCACAAATCCAGTAGCATAACTCATTCTGAAACCGGTAATAATCTGATCTGCAGAATATGTATTGTAATAAGCAAAATCCACATCCATCCTGTTTCTGAATAGACGAGCTTCCAAACCTACTTCCCATGCAGTATTCATCTCGGGTTTAAGTTTCAAATTTGGCCCGGTAAAACCATATCTATATCCCCCAAATGATGCAGTAGATGCTTCAAGTGCAGGATATATGGAAAGTGGAGGAGCATCCTTACCGACTCTGGTAACAGAACCTCTCAACTTAACATAGCTGAAAGTCTCTGACATCGCTTTCATAAAAGGGAGTTCAGAAACGATAAAGCTAAGGTCAACAGCCGGATAAAAGTAGCTGTTGTCGTTTTGAGGGAGTGTAGAAGACCAGTCGTTACGCCCACGGACAGTTAAAAAGGCCATATTGTTCCAGCCAAATTCAAATGAACCGGACAAACCTTGAAGTCTTCTCTTTTGTCTTGATGTTAAATTTACAAGTGTGGTTTTATCACAGTTGTTAATTGATTGAAAATCTTTGACAAGAAATTTTTCACCATGAACAGAGAGGGTGTTTGTAAACTGTTCGAGTTGCGAATAAATAAATGTACCTGTTACAGTTAATTTTCCAAAATCCTTTTTATAGGAAGCTATAAGATTGACTGTAGGATTTGACTGGTAAACTCTCGACTGGTCATAAGAACCAGTGCCTGTGGCTGTTGAAGACCATTCTGGATGGCGAACTACTTCATATGTTGTATTAGCCACATCATAGCCAACCTGAGCTTTTAGAAGAAGGTCTTTAATAGGTGTGATATTTACCGCCATATTGGCAATAAAACGGGATCCCTCATCATAGTTTTTATTTTTGTAAAGGTCGAAGTACGGGTTAAGAATATCGACGTCAACATATCTGTTTGGATATCTGATACTGCCTGCATCATTGAGGTATACTCTCATGTCATCTGTAAGAGGCCAGGTAATTGCTCTTTGAAGAGGGCCACCGGTACCTTTAGAAACCTTGGTATTGGTTGTTTCCATAAACTGCAAACTAGACTCCACGTTAACCCAATTAGCAAGTTTGGCTGTACCGGCAAGAGAGATATTGTTTTTGGTGTATTTAGATGTAGGAACAATACCTGTCTGTGAAAGTGTTCCTGCAGAAACTCGTACAGTCATTGATTCATTTCCTGCATCAAAAGAGATATTGTGTTTTTGGCTTACACCTGTCTGGAAAAAGTTCTTGAGATTGTTATAGAGCTGTGTACCAGCAGGATATTCTGCTCCATATCTTCTTTGTGTGTAATAGTTTGTTACCCCATACATACCGTTGTCATACTTGGTCTGCTGTTCAGGATATCTGTATGCCTGAGAAAATGTAAAATTGTTGTTGTAAGTAACTTTACCCTTACCACTTCTCCCCTTTTTTGTGGTAATAATTATAGCACCATTAGAGGCATCACTGCCATAAAGAGCTGCGGCAGCGGCTCCCTTCAAAACTGTCATACTCTCTATTTCTTCAGGATTTAGGTCTGATCCACGGTTGGCAAAGTCAAGCTGTCTGTCACTTACTGTTTCCGAGCCGCTTGAGCCTTTTGCAAAAGAACCTACAGGATTAAAGGTAGAGTTGTTCATCGGGATACCATCAATAACATATAGAGGCTGGTTATTACCTGAAATGGAAGTTGCACTTCGAATAATAACACTACTAGAAGAGCCAGGCGTCCCACTTGAACTGGTAACTGAAACACCTGCAATACGACCCTGGAGAGCATTTACGAAATTTTCACGCCCAGATGCAGCTATTTCCTCTCCCCTGACACTTTGTACTGCTGCGCCGACAGCTCTTGCAGCTCTTTTAACTCCAAATTCGGCTGTTACAACCGCCTCCTCAAGTAAAACGGCATTATCTCGCAGTTCAACCTTAATAGAGGCTCTGCCTTTGATGGGAATAAGAACTTTTTCATACCCGATAGCAGAAACTTCGAGTATTCCATTTGACGGTGCAGTTATTGTGAATTTACCATCAAGGTCAGCAGCTTCACCGATTTTTGTCCCCTGAATCAAGACAGTTGCACCTGGAATAGGCTCTCCCTTAATGTCAGTAACTATACCGGTAACCTTGGTGTTCTGTGCCCAGATAGGACCTGCTAAAAGCAGGAGGGCAAAGACCAACAGTACTCTTCGTACTGATAGGTTTTCTTTCTTTGAAACATGCATAGTTTAATAGTTTAGGTTAGTAATTTAGTAATTATTAGTCGTTAATTTTCTTTATTAACAACATGCACAAATTTAAAAATTTATATAACATTTACTACTAATTATTCAAAGAAATTATGTTAAAATGCAATAATTATTGTATCATTAAATAAAGGGCAGATAATACCTTGATTCATAGAAAAATAACAAAAATTTAACAACCTGGCAACTAAATAATTTATCTCCAAAATTTGAATTTAGCTTACAGTTTAAAACATATAAAATTAGATAAGTTACAAATCTAAACAACATTTAAATTTTCACTTACAAATTCGACCTCTATAGGTATATAGAAAATCCTTTCTCTAACTAAAGCAGAAAAATTGTTGTTTTCCATCATTCTCTGAGCATCTTTTTCAGTTGTAAACAGCACTGCTTTTGGCCATTTTGCGGCTTTTTTATTTATTTTTTCAACATCTCTTTTAGTAAAATTATGGTGATCTCTAAAATTCAGCCTCTCAACTAACTTATAATCCGATACTAATTGGTACTGCAAAGGTTTTGGATTTGCTACAGCAGTAATTAGTATCGCATATTTAGAATAGATATATCTTCTGTCTGCACCTTCAAAAAGAGCTTTTGGTTCTCCATAATTAATAGTCGAGAATGCCAATTTTTGATTATTTGACAATTTCAAATGTTGTTCTCTAACAAATCTCTCTTCGGGAGAAATCTCAGCGGGACATTTAGTTACAATTACGATATCTGCTCTTTTTTTCTGCTCCGGTAAATCCCTTAATCGCCCTAATGGAAACAGTATTTGTTCCTCGAGCATGTGATTGTAATCTACCAGAAGTATATTTGTAGAAGGTGATATTTTCCTGTGCTGAAAAGCATCATCAAGTATAATAACAGTAGGTCTCGACTCTGGTGGAAGAGAAAGCATAATTTCAACACCTTTAACCCTCTTCTCACACACTGCCACAATTACATCTACAAATTTCCTCTTCATCTGCAAAGGTTCATCACCAACTTCCTTGACTGTACTGTCAATCCGGACAAAATGAAATCCTTTACTTTTTCTCCCATATCCTCTAGACAAGACAGCAACTCTTTCTGTCGGCATTAATTTCTTTATCAAGTACTCTGTATGAGGAGTTTTACCCGTTCCTCCAATTTCTATGTTGCCTATTGATATAACAGGCAAATCAAATTTTTTAGATTTAAGAAAACCGGAATCATATAAATAATGTCTGATTTTAAGCACTATAAAATATGGGAAAAGAAGAACGTAATTAATGAGAAATCTTTTCATTCTATATTTGTTATAATCTTTATAAGTTCATCCGGGTTATCTTCGGTCACCAGTCGCCTTCTTGTCTCTCTAAAGTGCGGAATGGTCTTGAAATAAGCAGCAAGATGCCTGCGCATCTCCAATACTCCTTTTCTTTCACCTTTTACCTCTATTGATTTTTTGAGATGATTAATTGCCAATTCCTTTTTTTCTTCAAGTGAAAGCTCTTCCATTTTTTCTCCAGTAGATAAATAATATTTTATCTCTTTGAATATCCAGGGCCTTCCAAAAGTCGCCCTGCCTATCATTACTCCATCAACACCAAATTTATCAAATGCCTCTTTTGCATCCTCAGGAGAAGATATGTCTCCATTACCTATTACAGGTATGAACATTCTCGGATTGTTTTTAACTTCTCCGATAAGCCTCCAGTCTGCCTCGCCTTTATAGAGTTGTGTCCGGGTCCTCCCGTGAATTGTTAATGCTGCAATACCCACATCTTGAAGCCTCTCGGCCAATTGAACAATAATCTTGGAATTTTCGTCCCATCCTAGTCTTGTTTTAACTGTTACGGGAATCTTCACTGCATCAACTATTTGCCTTGTAATCTCCACCATTTTGTCAGGAAATCTCATCATTCCAGAACCGGCACCTCTGTTTGCTATTTTGTTAACCGGACAACCAAAGTTGATGTCAATCAGAGAAGGGGTAGCTTCCTCTGCAAGCCTGGCTGCTTCAACCATCGCTTCAGGTATGTGTCCGTAAATTTGAATACCTATTGGCCTTTCGTATTCAAATATTTCGAGTTTGGCAACAGACGATTTTGCATCTCTTATCAGGCCATCGGAAGAAACAAATTCAGTGTACATCATGTCGACACCGAACTTCTTACAAATATATCTAAATGACGTATCAGTGACACCCTCCATAGGTGCAAGAAACAAGGGCTTATCATCAAGATCCAGTTCAGCTATTTTCATGTTGCAAAAGTAGAAATTAGAATAACAATAAAAAAAAGTAATTTTGCCACGATTTGCTCAATATCATGAACTCAAAAAAGAAAATAAACAGAATTGGAGTACTCACTTCGGGAGGTGATGCTCCAGGGATGAATGCAGCTATTAGGGCTGTCGTAAGAACTGCAATCTACAATCAACTGGAAGTGGTTGGAATCATCAGAGGTTATTCAGGACTGCTCGAAAAACAATTCATGGGTATGCAGTCCCACTCAGTCTCAAAAATTATATCTCAAGGAGGTACCATCTTAAAATCATCGCGTTGCCCTGAATTTAAGAATAGAAGCGTAAGAGAAAAAGCAATAGAAAACTTGCAGGAAGCCGGGATTGATGCATTGGTCGTAATTGGCGGAGACGGTTCATTCAGAGGGGCTAATCTTCTCTGCAAAGAATTTAACTATCCAGTAGTAGGCATCCCGGGGACAATTGATAACGATATTTATGGCACCGATTTTACAATTGGTTTCGACACTGCTATCAACACTGCCGTTTCTGCCGTTGACAAACTCCGAGATACAGCTGACTCTCACAATATGATTTTTTTTGTAGAGGTAATGGGAAGAGATGCCGGATTTATTGCACTCAACACTGCTATTGCAAGTGGTGCTGAAGCCACACTACTCCCCGAAGTTCACACCGATATCGATAAGCTTTGCAGCTTCATGGAGAGAGACAGACGCAAAAACAAGACATCAGGGATAATTATTGTCGCCGAAGGAGAAGAAGAAGGTGGTGCAATGGAAGTTGCATCGAAGGTTAAACAAAAACTTCCAAATTATGAAATCCGCGTGACAACTCTTGGGCATATTCAAAGAGGAGGCTCTCCAACATGTAACGATAGAGTACTTGCCAGTCTTCTGGGTTATGAAGCTGTCAATGCACTCCTAAAAGGCAGAACAAATGTAATGGTCGGCCAAATGCAAAATCAAGTCGTTTATACTCCTTTTGAAGAAGCATGCACAAGACATAATGAGATTAATAAAACATGGTATGAGATAAGTCGCATTTTGTCACTTTAAAAAATAGTTATATCTTTGCAGCCCCCTATTTTATGGGGCAATCGCAACATAATAAATGTATTAATCTAAAAATCAACAAAGTGGACACATTGAGTTATAAAACCGTGTCAGCAAATAAGGCAACAGTCAACAAGGATTGGGTGATTATAGATGCCAACGGAGAGATTCTTGGCAGACTTGCATCGAGAGTTGCCCTCATCCTGCGCGGTAAAAACAAGCCCAACTTTACTCCCCATGTGGACTGCGGAGATAACGTAATAATTATCAACGCTGCAAAAGTTCGCCTTACAGGGAAAAAGTTGACTGACAAGGTGTATGTTCGTCACACCGGTTATCCCGGCGGGCAAAGATTTTCCACTCCTAAGGAGTTACTGGCTCGAAAGCCTCTCGCCGTAGTTGAGCATGCAATCAAAGGCATGCTGCCTAAAAACAGGCTCGGAGCCGAGATGTTCCGCCACCTGTATGTATATGAAGGTCCGGAGCATCCTCATGAAGCTCAGCAGCCTAAAGTTATTAATTTAAATGAAATTTAACAGAGCATGGAAGTAATTAACGCCCTTGGAAGACGAAAAACAGCAGTTGCTCGCATTTATGTAAACTCCGGGAAAGGTAACATTACAATTAACGGAAGAGATCTTGACAGTTATTTCAGAGACGACTCGCTCAAGTATATTGTAAGGCAACCGCTCGAATTAACTAACACTCTGTCTCAGTTAGATATAAGAGTCAATCTCGGCGGAGGAGGTATAAAAGGCCAGGCAGAAGCACTTCGTCTCGCTATTGCCCGTGCCCTTTGTAAGATAGACACAGAAGCTTACAGACCTGTACTTAAATCAAACGGATTTCTTACCCGCGATTCGAGAGAGGTTGAGAGAAAGAAACCAGGACAACCCGGTGCACGTAAGCGCTTCCAATTCAGCAAACGTTAGTCTTGAACTTGCAAGCAAATAACTGCTGACAATTGTACAGATTGGATTGAAAACAATTGGACCTCATAACTGTTTGATTGATATGTGTTACCATTGTTTGTCCAACTGCGGAAAACTTGAGAGACCGGCTAATTTGAACTTAAAAACAAAAACGTTACTCT
>JAHDRO010000354.1 GCA_018433265.1 Bacteroidales bacterium | reverse complement strand
TCTAAAAGATGGCACTTTTTGTATACTGTCCAGATTGGAGTAAGTAGCCTCTTCAGCCTTGGAAAGCTGAATGTGTCTGTTCGTCTGCCAAAATTCATCACTTTTGTTTATACTGTCAGCCACGGGCAAAATCTTTTTGAATTTCGAATCATCAATAGGTAAATTAATAACAAAATTTCTGTAGGATACACTCTTTTGCCCATAAATGCCCATCCCTCGCTGATTCAATCCAAAATCAACCGAAAGTTCATCAAGAGTCTTTACCCAGCCCTGATCAGCCGTCCTCATGAACTCCTGTGCAATATTCACATCCTTAACCCAGTTAAGATTTATATTTTTATTCACACCCATATCTATCCTCTTTACAGCATACGATCCATCCATAGTGATATACATAAAACCCTGAAAAAGCATATCGGTCTTATTTCTCGGAGAGAAAAACAGTTTGATGCATTTGGTTCCGTCTATATCTAAAGTATCTTGAATATAGTATCTGTAAAATAGAGGAGCAGAATTTGCTATAGGACTTAAAAACTGGTTTGTAAGAAAAAATATATTAGCACTGTAAATATCTATATCTTGATAAAGATGATTCAAATAGGCAGTTATCCCATTATTGTCAAGGTACCCCTCAAAATTTGCCATTTTATCTGCCTTAACCACCACATTTTCAGCTCTCGGAGTTTTTCTGTAATAATAATCAGACAAAGTCTCCTTAATGTACATTGGCAAAACTTCCTTACCAGCTTGTTTAGTAGTATCTGAATTTTCAAAAATAAAACTTATATCCTTTATCACAGGACTCTTCTTAAAATCTTCAGAAACATTACTCAGAGCAAACTGAATCTTTTCATACTTCTCATATTGAAGAAAATCAAAACTTTCAACACGATTTTTGTCCCTGTAAGCCACTACGCTGTCAATGAGCGAAACCGCAGGATTATTCTTGTTTTTGTACTTGACTTTGTTTGCTTTTACCACCACTGTATTAAGTTCAATATCAACAGGCACTAGTTCTATTCTTAAATTTTCTGATTTGTTATTCAGTACCTTAATATTTGCATCACTATACCCCAGTCTTGATATTTTCAAACTAATATTTCTCCTATCAGTTATAATAGAAAAGTAACCTTTGTGATCAGTAGTAGCACCTTGAGAAGTGCCTTCAATAATCACATATGCAAGATCCAACGGAATCCCACTTTTAGCATCAACCACCACACCACTCACCAACATTTTTGATGCAGTCTGTTGTCCGGCAACAGTTATTACTCCAACACCGGCAAAAAAAAGAAAAACCAAAACTATATATCTACCTATTCTTCCACCGATCATTCATTAATTCATTAATCAAAGAAGTCAATTCTTGCAATAAATGTTCCAGGATTTGAGTGCTCTTAATAGTATTTCTACAGGATGAAGAGCTATTTTGCCT
>JAHDRO010000210.1 GCA_018433265.1 Bacteroidales bacterium | reverse complement strand
TATTCTCGGACTTTCTGTAGGAGGATCATTCAGTCTCGCTGGGGTAATACTTCAAGGTATATATCGTAATCCTCTGGTTGAGCCATATACTCTGGGAATTTCAGGTGGAGCCGCCCTTGGAGTTGCGTTCGCAATAGTAGCCGGTCTTAATTTTTCCGTTGGTTCTTTTATGCTTCCTGCCTCTGGTTTCATTGGCGCTTTAATTACCGTCTTTCTTGTGTATATTTTGAGTGTCCGAAAAGGCAAAATTCATACTCAAAATATGCTCCTGATTGGTGTAATGGTCAGTTTTATAGCCTCTTCAGCAATTATGTTTATTATGGCAACAACAACCAACGAAAATCTTCATAATATAGTCTTTTGGGTAATGGGTTCTCTAGATGAAACAAACAAGGATTTAATAAAGGTGGCTGTAATAGTTTCTATTCTTTGTCTTTTAATATCCTATATTTTTATTGATCCTCTCAATGCTCTCCGTTTAGGAGAAGATAAAGCACGTCACTTGGGCATTAATACAGATCTCTCTATTAAACTCCTGTTCATTATCTCTTCTCTTCTCACGGGGATGTGTGTCTCGATAGCCGGTGTTATAGGTTTTGTTGGGTTGATAATACCTCAATTCATGAGGCTTATTGTAGGCTCTGATTTCAGAATATTACTAATCAGCTCATTTCTTACCGGCGGTGGATTTATAGTTTTTTGCGATACTATTGCACGTACAATTGTAGCTCCTAACGAATTGCCGGTGGGAGTTATTACCGGTATCATTGGTGGAATATCTTTTATTGCAATATTGATAAATCTCGGCAAAAACACGAGACATATATGATTTTAAGAAAATGGAAGCTTTTTTTGTAATAGATAATATTTCATGTGGATATGGAAATAAATTCAAGATATCTGAAATAAGTATTAGTGTACAACAAGGTAACTTTCTTGGAATTATTGGTCCTAATGGATCAGGAAAAACTACATTATTCAGGGCTATAACTGGAGATTTAAAATTTGAGAGCGGATCAATCAAATTAAATGGGAAAAATCTTAAAAAATTCTCTTACAAAGAGAGAGCCCAAAATATAGCAATAGTGACACAGGACATCGAAAGTCCTTATATAACAGTCGAGGATTATGTGTTAATGGGAAGACTGCCTTTTCACAAGGGGTATCAGTTTTTTGAAAGCAAAGAGGATGTCAGAATAGCAGAAAAGTATATGACAATGACGGCTGTTAATAAAATGAAAAATAAATATCTCTCTCAATTAAGTGGTGGAGAGAGACAAATGGTTGCAATTACAAGGGCTCTTGTACAGGAGCCCAAACTTCTTTTGCTTGATGAACCAACATCTCATCTTGATATTGCTCTACAAATCCAGATTCTTAATCTCGTACAACAACTTAATGCAGAATTGGGTCTGACAGTATTGATGATTATTCACGATCTTAATCTGGCAGGAGAATATTGTGACGAACTAATCATGATGAGTAATGGTAAAATAAAGGATAAAGGTTCTCCGGAAAAAGTTCTTACCTATTCAAACATAGAAGACGTATACGGTACAGTTGTATTTACTCAGCCTAATCCTTTATCAGGTAGACCAGCAATTTTTTTGGTCTCAAAAAGAATACTCAATAGTATAAACAACACAAAATGAGAGTAGATATTCACGTTAACCCTGAATTTAGTTCATTGACACAATTTGTTGAACTGCTGCCAGATAATTTTGATAATATTGGAGAAGTTATTCATCTTGGAAGAAATCAGATAAGAACTGTTGAAATAAACGGCGAGAAACTTGTTATAAAATATTTCAAAAAAATCACTCTTTTCAACAGGTTTATATATGGAAATTTGAGAAAAAGCAAAGCTAAAAGGTCTTTTGAAAATTCAGTAACTCTCTTGAAAAATGGGATAGGAACTCCGAAACCTGTTGGATATATTGATACTTTCAGTCATCTTCTTCTTAAGAAAAGTTTTTATGTCTGCCTTTATACAGATTACGCAGATATAAAAAATTTACTTGATCTACCACTATCTGAGGCTAAGAACGGAATAAGAGCTTTAGCACTATTGTCCGGAAAGATGCATCATTCAGGTATCTTTCATGGAGATTTCAATACAAGCAATGTCCTCTTCAAGGTAATTGACAGAAATTATGATTTCTGTCTAATTGACAATAACAGAATTAAATTTAAGAGATTTACATTAAAATCCGGAGCAAAAAATTTCAAAAGGATGAGGCTCACCGTTGAACAAACTGCCATTATTGGAAGTGAATACGCAAGAATGTACGGATACAATGAGAGGTTTTTCGTCATGAAAATCCTTTGGTTCAGATCGCTGTTTGTATTTAGAGAAAATTCTAAAGTAAAATTTAAGAGAGCGCTTCATAAAATATTGCTGTGAGTGGACAATTATCAATTAAAGCTCTTTTAATGTAATGAAATTATTATTAACTTTCGACTCAAAAATTGTGAAAGCCGTTATAGAACTTGAATAATCTCAATTTCAATATGTTATGTTTTTTACATATTGGTGACATGTTAACCTAATATTAACCCAAAATATTTTTAAAAAGTGAAAAAAATACTTGTTCTAACGTTTTTATCCATTTGGATAATCTCCCCACAAGCGTTTGCTCAAGGGAAACAAAAGTTTACTCTTGAAGGGAAAATTACTCTTTATGGTACAGAGGAACCTATCCCTTATGCGAACGTGCTCATAAAAGAGCTAAATGTATGGGGTACCTCTGACGTCAATGGTGTATTCAAAGTTACAGGCATCATACCCGGAACTTATACACTTGAATCAAGCTGTCTTGGTTATCAAAAAGTCTCCTTTCCTATCACTGTTACAAGGAATATAAAAGACTTCAAGATTCAACTAAAAGAGGAGAATCTGACTCTGGATGATGTAGTAGTTACTGCAACAGTAGGAGGCTCCTTAAATTCATCATCCAGAATAGATAAGAGTGCAATTGAACACGTTCAGGCTTCCAGCCTTGCAGGGATTATGCAGCTGGTACCCGGCAATGTAACTGTCAACCCATCACTCACATCTGCCAATGGGGTAACTATCAGAACCATAGGTGGTATCACTACGGGTACCGGTGGTGACATTAATGGTAATAACCAGAGAGGTGTTGGACTTATGATTAATGGTGCAAGAATTTCTGCTGATGCAAAAATTTCAAAAAGCGGATCAACAAGTCTTACAGAACAGATAGACTATCGTAATTTCCCAACCGAAAATATTGAGTCAGTAGAAGTTTTGAAAGGTGTCCTTTCTGCAGAATATGGAGACGTTACATCCGGAGCTATTATTGTTAAAACTAAAACCGGTTATACTCCTTATGAAGTCAGGGTCAAAACAGATCCTCACACAAAGGCAATCGCACTGGGTAAGGGATTCTCTCTTGGAGAGAAAGCTGGAACTCTCAACATAGATGCTGACTATGCCAGAGCTTTTTCTGATTGGGCGTCTCCAGTTGACATTTTTGATAGAACAACATTGAATCTTACTTATTCAAACATTTTTAATACTTCAAAAACTCCATTAAAGTTTAATGCAAGTGTCAATGGTTTTATTTCAGGCAACAATACTGAAGCAGACCCTGATGTCTCTTCTCTGGATTTTTCAAAATATCGCAGCAAAAATCTGACTGTTTCGCTATTCGGAAGCTGGATGCTTAACAAATCCTGGATCTCTTCTCTTGATTATAATCTATCTGGTTCTTATGAAAAAGACACAGAACGTGACTATGTTGTAAGCTCACTACTCCCTTTACCATCTACCATTACAAAAACAGAAGGAATTACAACTGGCTATTTTACAAGTCCGACAGCTCCTCGTGACAGGAGAGCTGAAGATATCCCGATTTATTTAAATGCCAAATTCACAGG
>JAHDRO010000013.1 GCA_018433265.1 Bacteroidales bacterium | reverse complement strand
TTATTTCGGCTTCGCCAAAGTGGAAACCTGGCATGAAAGGCGGAGAAGCAGTACGTGTCAAGATGGCTGTTCCTGTAGAATTTAAACTGAGAAAATAGCTTTTTTTGACTACCTTTGCAGTTTATATTATTTAAGCGAAAAATGGAGTACAATTTTCTTGAGATTGAGAAAAAGTGGCAGAAGTATTGGTCAGATAATGAAGTGTTTAAGGTTGAAATTGATCCTTCAAAGCCGAAATATTACGTATTGGACATGTTCCCATATCCTTCGGGAGCAGGGTTACATGTAGGACATCCGCTTGGATATATTGCAAGTGACATTTACAGCAGATATAAGCGGCTAAAAGGCTATAATGTCCTTCATCCCATGGGTTATGATGCGTTTGGCCTCCCTGCTGAACAATATGCAATTCAGACAGGCCAGCACCCGGCAGTTACTACAGAAAAAAATATAGCAAGATATAGAGAACAGCTCGATCGTATAGGATTTTCCTATGACTGGTCAAGGGAAATTCGCACATGTGATCCTTCTTATTATAAATGGACACAGTGGGCATTTCTCGAGATGTTTGCACATTGGTATAATATTGAAACAGATAGAGCTGAAAAGATATCGGATCTTATTACTGTCTTTGAGAAGGAAGGCAATTTAAACATAAAAGCCTCATGCAGTAATGTTAAAAAATTTACTGCTGATGAATGGAACCAATTTTCAGAAAAGGAGAAAGCGGATATTCTCATGTGTTATAGAATAGCTTATCTTGGTGAAACATCTGTAAATTGGTGCGCTGCTTTAGGGACTGTTCTTGCAAATGATGAAGTCAAGGATGGGATTTCTATAAGAGGAGGTTATCCAGTAAAACAGAAAAAAATGCTTCAGTGGCAGTTAAGAGTCTCCGCCTATGCTGAAAGGCTTTTGAAAGATCTTGACAGCATTGATTGGACAGATTCACTTAAAGAGATGCAGCGTAATTGGATAGGTCGATCAGAAGGGGCAGAGATGATTTTTAAAGTCAGCAATGGATTACAGGAGTTTGACATGGAGATATTTACTACAAGGGCTGATACAGTATTTGGCGTGACTTTCATGGTTCTTGCTCCTGAAAGTGACTGGGTAGATAAACTCACAACTCCACAACAAAGAAAAGCAGTTGAAGATTATGTCAACTACTGCAAAAAAAAGACAGAGAGAGAAAGAATAGCTGAAACACGTAAAGTAACTGGCATATTTACCGGCAGTTATGCTGTTAACCCTTTTACGAATGAAAAAATCCCGGTTTGGATATCGGAATATGTTCTTGCAGGATATGGAACTGGAGCAATTATGGCTGTTCCTGCTCATGACAGCCGTGACTACGCATTTGCTAAACAGTTTAATTTGCCGATTGTCCCTTTGATAGAGGGATGTGATGTTTCAGACGAGAGTTTTGATGCTAAAAATGGCGTTATGTGTAACTCAGGCTTTCTTAACGGGCTTTCAGTCGAGCAGGCAATACCTGCAGCCATTGAGGAAGTTGAGAAAAGAGGTATTGGTTGGAGAAAGGTTAACTACCGTCTCAGAGATGCGATATTTTCACGTCAAAGATATTGGGGAGAGCCATTCCCAATTTATTATAAGGATGGAATTGCTACCCCATTGGGATTTGAGCATTTACCACTCAAATTGCCGGAAATAGATAAATTTCTACCAACTGAGGACGGAGAACCACCTCTGGCACGCGCTGGGAACTGGACATTTGAAGGATACCCGCTCGAAAAAAGTACAATGCCTGGTTTTGCGGGGAGCAGTGCTTATTATTTGAGATATATGGACCCTCACAATGACAACTCACTGGTTAGCAAAGAGGCTGATGAATACTGGAAGAACGTTGATCTTTATATAGGAGGCACTGAACATGCAACTGGTCATCTGATTTATTCTCGATTTTGGAATAAATTTCTCTTCGATTTGGGTTATGTGTGTGAAAGTGAACCATTCAAAAAGCTTGTTAATCAAGGAATGATACAAGGTCGTTCCAATTTTGTTTACAGAATCAAAGGGACCAACAAGTTTGTATCATGTGGGTTGAAGGATAAATATGATACTACAGAAATACATGTTGATGTAAATATTGTTTCAAATGACAGGCTCAATATAGATGCGTTCAGGAAATGGATGCCCGAATTTGCAGATGCCGAGTTTATTCTCGAAAACGGGGAATATATTTGTGGGTGGGCGATAGAAAAAATGAGCAAGTCTATGTTCAATGTTGTAAATCCTGACATGGTGTGTGATAAATATGGAGCTGATACTCTCAGAATGTACGAAATGTTTTTGGGACCTCTTGAGCAGTCAAAACCTTGGGATACTAATGGTATTGATGGAGTTCACCGATTTTTAAAAAGATTTTGGAGACTTTTCTTTAACAAGGACAAATTTTCAGTTTCATATGAAAAGGCATCTATTAAAGAGTATAAGATTTTGCACAAACTCATTAAGAAAGTCGAAGATGACATTGAAAATTTCTCATTCAACACAAGTGTGAGTGCCTTCATGATAGCTGTCAACGAGCTTTATGAAACAGGTTGCAACAAACGTGAGATACTTGAACCCATGTTAATACTTCTCTCACCCTTTGCTCCTCATGTAGCGGAGGAGCTGTGGTCGCTGCTTGGACACGGTGACAGCATATCAAAAGCGATATTTCCTGAATATATTCAATCTTACACAGTTGAGGATACTTTTGAATATCCGGTGGCGTTTAATGGTAAGATGAGATTTAAACTGACTTTGAAGAGAGATCTTCCCAAAAGTGAGATTGAAGATTTAGTGGCAAAATCTCCTGAGACTCTCAAATATCTTGGAGAAGGTAAAATCAGTAAAATAATAGTAGTTCCAAATAAAATAATTAATATAGTTTTCTAATGGTATTACAAGCTTTTCAAGTTGACGCTTTTACAGACAGAATTTTTTCCGGAAATCCTGCCTCTGTGGTTTTTCTCGAAGAAAAACTTCCTGATGTATTGCTTGGAAAAATTGCCAGGGAGAACATGTTGCCTGAAACCGCATTTGTATTACCTACAGGTAAAGGAACATTCTCTCTCAGGTGGTTCACCCCTGATATAGAGATTGATCTGTGTGGTCATGCAACTTTGGCTACTTCGCATGTCATTTATTCTTGGTACAAGCATAAAGAAGAAGAGATCATCTTTAATACCCGTTCAGGCCAAATTAAGGTAAGAAGAGAAGGGGATATGTATGCAATGGATTTTCCTGTCAGAGAGGCACATAAGGCCTCATTGCCTGAAGAAATCTATGACAGTCTAAGTATTAAACCCAATGAAGTTTATAAGGCCAGAGACTATATGCTTGTCTATTCAACTCAGGAAGAAATAGAACTTCTTGAAATTTCACGTTCAATTTTCGATGAAATCAACATGGATCCCGGAGGAGTTGCAGTTACTGCTCCAGGAAGAGATTGTGACTTTGTTTCACGTTTCTTTACTCCCCAAGCTACAATTCTTGAAGATCCCGTAACCGGATCTGCTCACTGTACACTTGCACCATACTGGTCTGCAAAACTTGGTAAAGAGAGACTTCTGGCCAAACAACTTTCTGCCAGAGGAGGGATAATTGACTGTACAGTATTAGAGGGGATTGTAATATTAAGGGGTAAAGCTGTCATTTATTCAAAATCTGAAATATATCTTTAAAATCGGGGAATGGACAATTCAATAGTTAAAACAATAAAGTCTTATACTTTGATGACAATTGGATTGTTCATATTTGTCTTCAGCTGGACGGCATTTCTTATTCCTGAAGAAATTGCCGGTGGTGGCGTCAGTGGTTTGGCTTCTGTTATTCAATATTCTACCGGGATTAAGGTTTTTTATTCTTATCTCGTTATTAATGCTTTTCTTTTGGGAATCGGGTTTCTCATTCTAGGTAACAGTTTTGGATTCAAAACAATTTATTGTGTTGCTGTTGCTGCTCTCTTCTTTAAATTTCTGCCTTTTATTCCCTGGGTAACCGACATTGATGACAAACTGATTAATGCTCTCATAGGAGGTACTTTGAGTGGAATAGGCATAGGCATCATATTTCTTCAGGGCGGGAGTACAGGAGGAACTGATATTATTGCACTTATTATATCAAAATACAAAGAAACTTCTCCTGGCAGGGTTTTTCTTTTTTGTGATTTAGTAATTATAGGTTCGGTAATATTCATTCCTGGCAAAAGTCTATCAGATGTTATTTATGGTTACATTGAAATGGTCTCTTTCTCATATGTGGTCGATATGATTTTAACAGGAAACAAACAATCTGTCCAGATTCATGTATTTTCCTCGAAATATAAGGAAATTGCAGACAGAGTATTGAAAGATTTAAGAAGAGGAGTTACGGCTGTTAATTCTACGGGTTGGTATTCTCAGAAAGAGGGGCGCGTATTAATAATAGTTTTGAGAAAAAACCAGGTAACAGATATTACAAACCTTGTTAAAGAGATAGACAAAGACGCATTTATGACTGTGACACCGGTCATGAGCGTATATGGCAAAGGATTTGATAATTTTAAAGGCGGTAAAATTTCATGGAAAACAAAGGAAGAAACTATTTCAGATTAATTAAGGAGTATGTGATCATAACCTTTGGTCTCCTGATATATGTTTTGGGGTGGAGCGTTTTCCTTGTTCCAAACAATCTTGTTGGGGGTGGCGCAACTGGCATATCTGCAATAATTTTGTATGCAACAGGATTCCCAATTAGTTATAGCTATATAATAATCAACGGTATTCTCGTGGCAATAGCCCTTAAGGTTTTGGGTAAACAGTTTGGCTTTAAGACAGTCTTTGCCATAATCGTTGTTTCTATATTTTTTGATATTATCCCTCCGGCTATTCCTCGGGAGTTAATAGAGGATATTGCTATCAGCAATGGAAAATTGTTATCGGCCATTATGGGTGCTGTTTGTTATGGGGTTGGGATTGCTATTACTTTTACTCAGGGAGGAAGTTCCGGAGGAACAGATATTATAGCCCTGATGATAAACAAATATAGAAATATCTCTCCCGGCAAGATAATATTGCTTTGTGATGTAATTATTATTGCCAGTTCAATGTTTATTCCAAATGACATGTCATTGGGAGAAAAGCTGGCAGTGGTTATTTATGGATACATACTTATCTCTGTGGGGAGCTATACAATCGATCTGGTATTATCTGGCGCAAGACAGTCTGTTCAGATTTTTATCTTTTCAAAAAAGTATCAAGAGATTGCTGAAAGAATTACTTCTATTGGTCGGGGAGTAACAGTTATTGATGCCATGGGGTGGTTTACAAAGGAAAAGGGTAAAGTACTGCTGGTGATTGTCAGAAAGACGGAGAGTAATTTTGTTTTTAGGGTTATAAGAGAAATTGATAAAAATGCCTTTATATCTGTAGGTAGTGTTATGGGCGTTTATGGGCAAGGATTTGACCAAATCAAAAAGTAATTTTCTATAATTTTAGGCAACATTTTAAAAACGTCAAAAAATTTAATCTTAGATAAATTATTATATAATAGCTTGTTAAGTTAGGATAATTTTAATTTATTATTTATTTTTGACAAAATCTAACTTAAAAGCTATGAATTTAACGTCAAACTTTGTGGAAGTTCAATCCTGTATTGAACTTCTGTTTGTTCTCTCTTATTTCATCGTTTCACTCTATTTCCCTTTCATCATTTTTGTCGACAAGTCTCTTTCCGATAAAAGCAGAGAGTTAGTAAAATCGATGGGATATCTATTCTCATTTATTACTGTTATTTTAGTTGTAAGGCTAATGGTAGCATTTCACCATCCTGGAAACGAAATGTTTCATGGTGCGATTTTGACACTTTTGGGGCTTATGGTGATTACAAGTCCTGTGCGAAGATATGTTTGTAGCAAGATCAGCGTTAATATTTGTTCGGCCAGAGTCTCGTTTATAAAGGCAGCAGCTGCCACAATGTTATATCTATCGATAGTATTGTTTGATATTAAAGGAATAATGATTCCGCAATCGATTAATATAATATGTACAGTAGTGTTGATATTATTGTTTTTATCTGAATCAATCGGTATTATTATAAAAGTTATCAAAGGAATAATAAATACGCTCGAATGTGATAGAATTAGGATAGCAAGATTGAAACACGATCTTTTTCTGTCAATAATAGAGGCATTGATTTCTATTTCGATATTGTTTTTTTTATTTACAGGATTTAATGACATATATGTATGGTCAGCTTTAACTCTTTTACTTCTTTTTAACGGCTATGTGGTTTTTGCTACATGCAGCTACGAGTCTGATAATGATAAAGATGTAGCTAGAAAAGATGTTGTTGACGAGTCAGAAGAGCAACTATCTGACGATAAGAACAGAATAATTAGAGGCCTTTCAGATAAGGCCAAGGCAGATGAGTTGTATAAACGACTTATTATCTATTTTGAACAGAAAAAGCCGTATTTACAACAAGATCTCAAAATCAGAGAGGTCGCCTTATATCTCTATTCCAACAAGACATACCTTTCACGAATCATTAATGACAGACACAATCTTAATTTTAATCAGTTTGTCAACTACTACAGAATTGAGGAAGTTAAGAGGCTGTTTAGTGAAAATACCACACTAAGTATTCAGGAATTGTGTACCAGATCAGGTTTTGGTTCTATGGCAACCTTTTCGATAGCTTTTAGATATCATTTGGGAAATACACCTGCAGACTGGTGCAAAGAGCAGAGACTCCTCAAAGAACATGAATAGAAATTTAAGATGCGTGATAAAAAGAGTTTTATATTTGTCAGGTCTTTTTGAGAAAGATCCTGTTTTGAAATTTGTGAAATTATCCGACTCTTTGTTAGTTGGTGGCAAGAGAGCTGAAGAATTACTGTTAACCAAGCGATTATATTTAGATCCTTGTCTTACAGTTACCAAACTTGCAAAAGAAGCAGCAACAAACAGAAC
>JAHDRO010000274.1 GCA_018433265.1 Bacteroidales bacterium | reverse complement strand
CTTTATGATTCGTCCTCAACAAAAGAGACAGAAAGAGCTGGCAAAATTCCGTAGCAACCTTGCCAAAGGTGATAAAATTATCACAATGGGTGGGATTTACGGAATTATAGTCGATGTTAAAGATCAATATGTCATTGTTGAGGTTGACAATAATGTTAAGTTAAAAGTTGATAAGGGCTCTATTGTTAAGGATAGCTCTGATATTCAGGCAGCAGGTAAATAAATCCCTTTTTTATGCTTAAACGGCGGAAGATAGGGATCTCTTATGAAAGAGGCAGACAAGTGTTACTTTTCTTGTTCTGTCTCTTTCTGGCATTTGTTTTGTGGGCAATTCGCAATCTTTCAGATTATTACAGCGTTAATCTTAATTACTCCGTCCATGTTGTGACTCAGAAAAGAGGTCATTCTGCAGAAGCTTTTTCTGACAATAAACTTTCGGTTACAGGCAGAGCTTCCGGGTTCTATATTCTACAGAACAGACTTGGCATTCAAGGTAACCTGATTACTTTATCTGTTCCAGGCTATATGCTTAAGCCTCTTTCTGGAACAGAGGATAAATTCTTTTTCGTTGTTAGTGAAGTAAGGGATATAATTACTGATGCACTTAGTGGACATGTCGAGATTGAATCCTTCTCTTCCGATACTCTCTATCTGACTTTACCTCGTCAGTCACACAGAAATATTCCTGTTGCTGTAGATTATAAGGCGAGCTTTAAGGATCAGCACATGCCTGTGGGAAAAATAAAGATATCTCCTTCAACTGTTACTGTTTACGGAGATATCTCTCTGCTCCAGAACATTGATTCTGTCCGTACAAAACATCTTACCTTTGAACGACTCTCTTCTACTAGAAGTGGAATAGTGGAACTTTTACCTGTTAGTGGATTGCGTTTTGAGACTAAAGAGATTTATTACACTCTTGAAGTTGTAAGATATGTTGAAAATTCGACTACTATTCCTGTTGAATCGGTAAATGTGCCAGAAGGTAAGTATGTGAAATTCTTTCCTAATACTGTCAGGGTTACTTACAGAATCCCTTTTAGTAATAAACAAAACCGGGAAAATACTATCTTTGTTGCTACGATTGACTACAAGGAAATAACTGCTTCAATAAGCAACACTGTTGAACCAATGGTTTCAGGACTGCCGGAAAATGTTCTTTCTGTGGAACTGGACCCTAAATTCATTAAGTGTAAGATTATTGAGCAATAAATCAAAATAGTATGTTTTGCTTTGCCTGTACAGGGGGTATTGGTGCAGGAAAATCTTATGTAATAAGGATTTTTTCTGCTTTAGGAGTTCCTGCCTATGTGGCTGACGACAGGGTGAAATATCTGTATGATGTTGACAGGAACCTTATTGATAAGCTTGTTGATTTACTTGGCAAGGAGATAGTGACTGATGGGGTGCTGCAAAGAAAGGTTATGGCAAAAATAATTTTTTCTGACAGGAATCTTCTGGAGAAAGTCAATAATATTGTTCATCCCAGGTTGTTGGAAGATTTTTATGAGTGGAGGGAGCAGAAAAGATCAGAAGGCATTGAAATTATTATTTACGAATCAGCAATTTTTTTTAAAACTCCTATTTTTTGGCATTTGGCAGACAAAGTTATTGTGGTTTTTGCGCCGGAAAATGTTAGAATCATGAGGGTTATGAAAAGGGATGGTTTAAGTGAGGAACAAGTACGGGAGAGAATGAGACATCAAATGGATTATGACAGTATGATAGCAAGGGCGGATTTTGTTATTTATACTGATGGCAAGAGAGCTGTGTTGCCACAAGTGTTGAGTATTTTGGAAAGTGTCAAGTATAAGTGTTGAAATGGGATACGGTAAATGGATTACAGGAGCCCTGGGATGGGCATTGGGAGGACCGATTGGTGGAATAATAGGTTTCGCTATAGGTTCAATTTTTGAAAAAGGCAAACAGATTGAGCAATATCAACAGCAAGAACCGTCTGCCGGTCGTCGTTACTCAAATATAGAGCAAAGAAACAGTTTTCTTGTTTCACTTCTTGTTCTTTCTTCTGCAGTCATGAAGGCCGACGGAAGGATAATGCAGTCAGAACTGGAGTATGTCAAAAGATTTATCAGGCAGAATTTTGGTGAAGATGCAGAAAGAGAGGCATCTCTTTTTTTAAGAGATTTGCTTAAAAAGGATGTAGATATTAATGCCGTGGGCTTGCAGATTCGCAATTACATGAATTATGAGGCCAGAATCCAATTGCTTCACTATTTGACAGGCATTGCTCAGGCAGACGGCTCTGTAAGTTCGTCTGAACTGGATGTTCTAAGAACTATTTCTGCCGGTTTGGGGATCTCAAGAGCAGAGAGTGAGTCCATATTTGCAATGTTTGACAACGGACTTGAAGCTGCCTACAAAGTGCTTGAAATTGACAAGAACGCAACAGACGATGAGGTGAAAAAAGCCTACAGAAGATTGGCTACAAAACACCATCCGGACAAGGTATCAAATCTCGGTCCTGATGTCCAGAAAGCTGCTGAAGAGCGTTTCAAGAGTATTTCCGAAGCATATGAAAAGATAAAAAAAGATAGAGGAATTGTTTAAAGATTAGGATGATGAAAACAAATTTAAAGAAAATTCTTTCGATTTCAGGCCAACCAGGGCTTTATAACTATTTGTCGAACGCAAATGCCGGAGTTATTGTGGAATCACTGTTAACTAAAAAGAAAACTATTTGTGGTTCTTCTTTCAGACTTACAGCGCTTTCTGATATCTCTATTTATACGTCAGATGATGAGCTGCCTTTGCACGTTGTTTTTACGAAAATGCATGAAAAGCTTGGAGATCAGAGTGCTCCAAGTGGAAAATCTTCACCTGACGAATTAAGGACTTTTTTTGAAGAGGTAATTCCTAACTATGACAAAGTTCGTTTTTATCCGTCTCATATGAAAAAGGTTGTCGACTGGTACAATGTCCTTAAAGACAATGCCTCACTCGACTTTGAATTGCCTGATGAAGAAAAGCAAAATTAAGCTAATAACTCTCGGCTGCTCTAAAAACAGGGTTGATTCGGAGCATCTTCTTAAACAAGTAGAGAAGTCAGGCATTGAGATATCTCCTGAAAGTGAGTCTGTAGAAGACGCACGAGCGGATGTCTTAATCATAAATACCTGTGGATTTATTAAAGATGCCAAGGTTGAGTCAATTCAGGCTATTTTGGAAGCAGTTGAAGCCAAGAAGCATGGATTTACTTCTAAAGTCCTGGTCTTTGATTGTTTGTCTCAAAGATACAGGGAGGAGTTGGTTAGGTCAATTCCCGAAGTTGATGGATTTTATGGTGTGTTTGACATTGAACAG
>JAHDRO010000012.1 GCA_018433265.1 Bacteroidales bacterium | reverse complement strand
ATTAGTTTTTGCACAGACTCTCGGACGCTTACGATAAACAGAGCGGGACGAAATACCCAGTTTGTCGGCAATTTCATCCACGGTCAATGAGTTGTTGGCTGTGAGCATTTTCATCAGCCGGAGGAGGCATTCTACTTTGGGTTGATTCATGTTAGAAGTATGGAATTGACATGGCCTTAATTATAAATTATCATAGAATTGTTTTATCTTCATAGCTATCATTTTTCTTCGTTCGAGCAAAAAATCTTCATAATGAGAAAAATCCATTTCTACAATATTTTCCGGAATGCAATTTACCCTTAAATTCTCTTTTAAGATTTCGATATCGGTTATATTTCCTATTTTCGGATCTTTGGTTTCGCACTGAACGAATACCGTCCTAAAGTATTCGCACGGAGGTTTTTCGCCAACCGATATATTTGTTTGGGTATCAAAATAGGTATAGTTTGCAATCTGATTATATTTTGTTTTATCGGTTATCCCGTTTTTCTGCAAGTATCCCTTGGGAAAAATATGATGAACATCCCCCATCGTAGTTATCAAATCTCTTACTTTGGTTCCGTTCATGAAAAGCGAATTGTCGTTGTCCCGTACTTGGGAAGCCAAAAAAACATTGAAAAAGGGACTGTTTATGGCAGAAGTTTCTAAATTCTGAACCAACCCGATTTTCCAAAACACATCCGATAAATTGGCTTCTTCAATTTCTTTGAAATATTCCACAAAGCCTTTTTCCGCTATTCTGGAGATATCCATATCCATCACGGTTTCAGGGGAGGTGATGTATCTGCTTGTCAGGGTAGAAAGAACATACCATTTTGTAACGTAACGTTTTATTTGGGTTTTATCGATTTGATTATTCTTGTTGAGAATAAGATAAAGCGTATAGGCGAAATTCAACGTCATTTGAGAGTTAATAAGCTTACTTGAAATGAATCCTGCCGATTTGATTGCAAGAGCGAAGTTGGAAAAAGAAAATTCGTTCATGAAATCCATAACTCCTTCCGACAGTTTCATAAAAGAATCTTCGGCAATTTCCTCCTTATAATCGCGTGTTTTAAAATCTCGTCCTCCAAGCAGACTCACTAAGTCTTTCATTTTTGCCCTGTCAAATTTACACATGAATGAAACGCGTAAAATATCGTCATAACTTGGATCGTAGATGCCATCCCTGTCATCTTTCAGCCATTTGATTCGAGGTGCATATTGCGATTCCATAAAAACTTTGTCTTTGCTCATCTCCTGATACCACTCAGGGTGGACGGCCAAATGCGAAAAATAGTCGATTGCCTTTCGCAAAATATTGCCGCCAAATTTCTCATTGGCCGCAATCTTCGACATGGCAAAATCGGCCTGATTCAGCTTTGTTCCCTGACTGTTGATCCGGATAAATATTTCGGTTACTTCATCAATCGTTAGTTCTTTGTCCAGGGTAATGATGCCAATTTGGCGATTCTTTATTCCTATCAGCTCGTCCAAAATATCATGCAATTTATCGGGATCTATTTCGGGATTGTGCTCGCAATAGTTGTTGACAAAACTTCCCCTTTTGAAATCGGATTTAAACACCTCTGCAATGTCTGCAATCCATTTTTTGTCTTTCAATACCGCATTATCCTGCACTTTAAAAACCTCTTCATCATTTACAGCCGAAGGGTTAAAGGAAATTTTAATTCTTTTCTTTTCGAAATCCGCATCAATTACTTCCATTCCCAATATAGCTGTCAAGTAGCCGTTACACGCTGTTGGCCGTCGATCATTATTTTTTTGCCTTCTGACAGTGTCCCGTCTTTCAGTTTCAGGTTTGGATTCTGAGAAATAATAAGATACCCTGTTGGATATCCATTGTAAAGAGAATCGATCAGATCCCGAACTTGTTTGGGTTTCCAAACAAAAGGTCGTTGGATGTCGGGAATGGCTATT
>JAHDRO010000254.1 GCA_018433265.1 Bacteroidales bacterium | reverse complement strand
TTGTCAATATTGTTCCGACCAATATTGTTAAGGCCATGGCAGATGGGAATATGCTGCCTGTAATCTTCTTTGCAATTCTGTTTGGAATATTCATTACACTCTCTTCCCAGAAGAGCCGCGTTATTATGACCGATTTTTTTAACAGCGTATACGAAGTGATGATAAAGATGACCTTTCTGGTTATCCGCTTTGCTCCTTTCGGTCTTTTCGGCGTTGTTTCATCAATTATCGGAACTCAGGCCGGGGACTCAAAAGCTTTGGGAGATATGTTCGGAAGCCTTGGAATCTATGCAGCAATAATAGCCGGAGGCTGTTTAATACAGGGATTTGGAATATTGCCTATAATATTTGTTGCATTTACAAAGAAAAATCCATTCAAGTTCATGAGCCAGATGGGTACAGCTCTTCTGACGACATTCTGCACCGCATCTTCTGCCGCATCATTGCCAATTACAATACCTGACATACAAAGTAAAACAGGAGTTTCTCAGAAAATTGCTGCTTTTTGCCTCCCCTTGGGAAATACAATAAATATGAACGGTACTGCACTTTTTGAATGCGTTACAGCTATTTTCATAGCCCAGGTCTATGGGATAGATTTAACATTTGGGCAACAAATTATGGTAGTTCTGACAAGTCTTCTTGCAGCAGTAGGTTCTGCCGGAATTCCTCTGGCAGGACTTGTTATGCTCGCAGTAGTATTGAATGCAGTAGGTTTGCCATTAGAAGGAATTGGATTAGTCCTTGTTGTTCAGCAACCACTTGACATGATTCGCTCAGCTGTAAATGTATGGGGAGATTTGACAGGTGCAGTCATTGTTGCAAAAAGCGAAGGAGAAACCATAACCATTTGATATTATGAATAGTAAATTTATTTGTCCTTCCTGTGGGGCTGAATATTCTACAGAGGAACCTATATGGCGTTGTAATTGTGGCAGTTATTTGGATATTGATTTCAAACCTGAATTTAAAAAACAAAATCTCTCCAATGAAAAGACATTGTGGCGCTACAGTCAGGTTTTGCCAGTTGATAAAAGATTTGCTGTGACGTTCGATGAAGGTTATACACCTCTGATATCCTCTGATTTCTGGGGAATTAATGTTTTGTGCAAACTTGACTTTATGTTTCCAACAGGTTCATTCAAAGACAGAGGTGCTGCCTTATTGATAGCAAAGTGTAAAGAATTGGGCATAACCGAGATTGTGGAGGACTCGTCAGGTAATTCAGCCTGCTCCATATCGGCATATTGTGCAAGAGCCGGTATTAAAGCCAACATATATATGCCAGCTGGCAATTCTACAGGTAAAGCTGTGCAGGCAAAAGCTTATGGATCAACTATCCATCTTGTTCAAGGGAACAGAGAAGATTGTGCAAATGCTGCCCTCGAAGGGGCCAAAAAGAGCTATTACGCTGCTCATGCCTGGAATCCATACTTCTTACAAGGGACTAAGACTGTAATATATGAAACTGTTGAACAGTTGGGCTGGGATGTTCCGGATTATATATTTGTTCCTGTTGGCAGTGGAACCCTGCTGTTAGGGATTTATTTAGGGCTTAGAGAACTAATTAGTTTATCGATTATTGATAAAATGCCAAAATTAATAGCCGTTCAAAGTGAAAAATGTTCTCCACTAAAAGATTATGTTGAAGGTAAAAAAGGTTGTAATTCAATCAGCGACAAATCAATTGCAGAGGGTATCGCTATACACAAGCCTGTAAGACTTACACAAATAGTAAATGCTGTTACAGAAAGCAAAGGCGACTTTGTCACTGTTGACGATTCTACAATTATTGTTGCTTTAAAAGAATCAGCACATCAGGGTATTTTCATTGAACCAACATCTGCAGCGGCAATAGCTGCACTAAAACAATATGCTGGAAAAATCTCTCCACTCAGTAAAGTCTTAGTAATCCTTACAGGAAGTGGACTGAAAACTACAGCCACAATTGAAAAATTGCTTTAAATGTTGATGAGACAGGATGTTACAGTTTGCACTCCTTTATAATAAACTTTGCCAGTTCCCTGCCTGCTTTAGCATAACACTCCTGAATTCTGTAGCCTGAATCGAAATCTGTCCCCGAAAAACTATTGGCAGAAGAATTCATTATCATAACGAGTGCCACTTGAGAACCATCTGAAGTATCTATCAGGCGGCATGTTAGATTGATAGCTGCATTTCTTCTTGCAACACCTACATTAAAACCCGGTTCTATAAAATCGGTGTTAATAATAAATTTGTATTTTGCCCCATCAGCAACTCTAATTCCCTTTTCACTCAAATATTTGTCAAAAAGTTCATTAAATTTTGGTTCAAATCTCGAAGATCTGTCATTGATCCAGTTTTGATGCCATTTGTCCCCGGAACCGGCTTTCTTAGAGTTATACTCCTTGATTTTATCACTTACATAATCTTGCTCGGTCATCTTGCCAACTTTAAAATTATCGTAAGTAAACGATGTTAAAACGGTTTTCTCACCCTTAAGAGGAGCAAGTGAGCCAGACATAACTTTTATATTTTGAGAACCTGCCAACAGACAGATTAACATCAAAGAAAATAAACCGATTATCTTTTTCATAGCTTGTTAGTTTTATTATATTTTTTTTAAATTTAACAAAAATGAATTACTAATGTATGAACTGAATAAAAAAGAATCTAAATTTGTTTAAAATAAGATTAATAACCATTTAATAGCTTTGGAAAAAAAGGCATGCAGTCACTCAGGAAAATCCTTCATCTTCCTAACAGAAAAAACAGTAAACTAACATATTACACTGTCAATTTTGTCCGTTATATTACTCCCGGAATAATCTATAGAATGTTAAGAGAACCGGCCATTGCTAAATACGAGAAACTTGATGACTCAATTAAAAAGGCAGTAACAGACAGAGTAAATTATTACAACAAGCTCTCTGTTCCTGAAATTTTTGATAAAGAAAAACTGCTAGATGACTTAATGAAAAGTGACACAACAATTCCTCTGGGAAAACTGAAACTTAAGACTCCTATCGGAGGTAAAATTCCAAATAGCACGTATGTTCTCGACTCTTATAGCTATATTCGTTATTTTAAAAAGAATCTGATAGCAAGTTTTCTTTTCGGTGATATAACTGAAGTACCAAAAATCCCATCATTTGTAAAAAGCAGGCCTATTGAAGGAGAAAATGCAAATTCAGTTTTACTGCCACTCGATAAAGTCCGCCATTTCACAACTGTAAACGACAGACTGAAATTCGGAGAAAAAAAAGACATGTTGATTGGACGTGCATATGTTGATCAACCACATAGGATCAAATTTTGGGAGATGTACTTTAACCATCCCAAGTGCAATCTTGGCAACATAAACCCTAATCTTAAAGATCATGAAGAGTGGAGAGTTAAACCGATTTCTATTGATGAACACCTGAAGTATAAATTTATTTTATGTATTGAAGGAAACGATGTGGCTTCAAATCTAAAATGGGTAATGTCGTCAAACTCACTTGCCGTTATGCCAAAACCAACTTACGAAACCTGGTTTATGGAAGGAAAACTTATAGCGGACTATCATTATGTCGAGATAAAAAAGGATTATTCTGACCTCGAAGAAAAGCTGAACTATTTTATTGCCCATCCACGAGAAGCAGAACTGATTTCTTTACATGCCAATGAATATGTAAAGAAAATCCTGGACAATAAGCTTGAAAAACTCATTGCTCTCATGGTAATAAACAAATATTTTATTTCGACAGGGCAAATTGTTAAATAATAGCAAACTAAAGGCTGGCACAACTTAAACCACGTTTATATAAAAATTACTTTAAAATATCCAAACATTTTAAAGTAATTTTATTAACAAAACTTGTTTTTATTTAAATAAATTTCATATTTTCGCACAAATAAAAAAAATCATTTAAATGAGAAAGATTTTTGCAATCTCCACAATATTAGTTTTTTTATGTTTTTCTGCTATTCTGAACGGTTGTGTAGATCTTAAAACAGACAATAAACCTATTCCTTCTTCATTGGGTCTTATACCCTCAGATTTTGATTGGAAAACAGTAACTGAAATAAACTGTTCCATACAGGTGCAGTCAGTTTCCGGTATAAGTGATGCTGCACCAAGAACTATTAAGATTTTTAACTCCCCTCTACTTAATTCGTCTGCATTAATAGCTTCGGGAGCAGCAAAACC
Organism: Bacteroidales bacterium; assembly: GCA_018433265.1. The sequence goes on along the minus strand of JAHDRO010000254.1, from coordinate 1,404 downwards.
AGGATTTCCCTATTCAGTCAGTTTAACTTTGCCTGTTGCCGCCAAAACAATCTATATACAGGAAATACTCCCAACAGGTTCAAGTACGGTTCAAAGCGCTGACGTTACCTCAAGCAGTTTGAATTTTACATTTACAAAGTCAGGCATGGCTTCTTTTGGAGCTCCTCTGATGGTTGGAGACGATCCTGTCCCTCCGGTAAACATTCCTTCCAATTTTGACGTAACACTCAATACTTCTTCCAGTGGCACTTTAAGTGGATTTAATTCTGGAGAAAGCAGTGCATATGGCAACAAATACAAAGCTTACTATCTGCCCGCGGGCGTTACAAATAATAGTATCACTGGTCTAAATGGCTGGAATAATCATCTTGTGTTGTATGTAGCAGGTAAACTGACATTATCGGATTTCAGTATAGATCAGGGTTCTTTGTTTATTCTGGATGGCGGCATTGTTGAAATACCTAAATTTTCTCTTTCTGCACAAACTGCTACTGATATTCCTGCTATATATATTGCTCCCGGCGGAACTCTGTCACTGACAAGTACTAACAAGAATTCGGAAACAAGTGGCTCATCATACATTATTAATAGAGGAAACATCACCTCAGCGAGAAACGTTACTTTTTCAAATTCTTCAACATTTTACAATGTTGGCACTATAAACCTTAGCTCAACCAAGCCAAATTTCAAGCCTACACTCAATTTTACAAACAACTCAATATTATATAACAGTGGTACCATCAATACATATACTTTAGATCTTACCTCTGCAGTTACTGTTACCAACACCTCCAGTGGAAAGATCTCAGTCAAGGAATACTCACAAACCAACAATAATATTTTAGATAACTATGGAGAGATAGCAGCAGAAAAAACTTTTACAACATCCTCCGGTACTCAAATCAATAATTATTGTCACATAACTGCGAATGCGGTATCTTTTTATGGAACAACTGTGAACATGTTTAGTGGTTCTCTTTTCCACTGCCAATCTCTAACACCAAACAACACATCATTAAATATGAATGGGGGAAGCATCTTTTTAGTTGACGGAAATGTCTCAGGCGTTTTTAATCTTTCATTGAATAATACTACATCAACTTTTTCACTTTTCAAATGTCTCGGGAATTTTACTAACGGTATGACTTCGTCTGTTGGGGCAGGAACTTGCAGTGTAAGCGGCAAGATTGATTTTGTGCTTGCCCCTCTTGTAAATGGCTCAGGAATAAATGGAATAGACAGATTTGCGCCTGTATTTTCAAATGGTGCATTGCTTTCAAATACACAAACTCAAAACATAGTTGCTACGGTTTGTAATTTAGGCCTTGGACAAATTTCCGGAGGAGGGTCATCAGATCATGATGGTGATGGAATACCTGAAGGCACAGACTTTGATGATAATGA
>JAHDRO010000031.1 GCA_018433265.1 Bacteroidales bacterium | reverse complement strand
GGTGTATTAGATCGAGTATCCTTAGCCCAGGTGGCTGTTAAGGCGGAAGTATGCAGATGTAAAATTGTTGAAGTACTTCCACACGATGTTAATTCATATACTCAAGGTCTCTTTTTTTATAAAGGTCAACTTTATGAGAGTTCTGGACAGTATGGTGCATCTTTTTTCCGAAAAGTAGATCTTTATAAGGGAACAGCTTTGCAAAGTTTTAATTTTCCTGACGAATATTTTGCAGAGGGAGCAACTGTTTTGGGAGATTTGTTATATATTCTTACTTGGCAGCAAAGAGTTGTTTTTGTGTATGATATCAACACTTTTAAACCGATAAAACAATTTTTTAATCCCCGTGAGGAGGGTTGGGGGCTTACAACTGACGGCAAAGATTTGATAATGAGTGACGGTTCATCATTCCTTTTCTTTATGGATCCTGCCACGTTTAAGGAAAAGCGAAGGATTACCGTAAAGCTTGACGGTAAAACAATTGATCGGTTAAATGAATTGGAGTATATAAAGGGAGAAATCTGGGCTAATGTATATCAGGAAGATTTTATATTGATAATAGATCCTTCTACTGGTATAGTAAGGAAAGTAGTTGATTGTAAAAACATACTTCCGCCAAGCATGAGAACATCAAAAACAGACGTGCTTAATGGGATAGCATATAATCCATTGACAGACAGAATATATATTACAGGCAAATATTGGCCGAAAATGTTCAGAATCACATTATCATCGAGGTAAACTATAAAAAAATAATGTACCTCGATTTTACTTATATTTGTATATTACATCAAAAATTTTTAATAAACAATGGCATTCATAAATGGTATCCTTAAAAAGTTCTTCGGAACCAAGTCTGAAAAGGACATGAAGCTAATCCAGCCTTATGTTGACAAGACTCTTGAAGCTTATGAAAGGATAGACAGTCTTACTCATGATGAGTTAAGAGCTGAGACACAAAAGATAAAAAAGATAATTACAGACTATGTTGCAGAGGAAGAGGCAAAGAAAAAATCTTTAAGAAATAAACTAGAAGACTTTACAATTGATATATCTGAAAAAGAATCACGTGCCACAGAAATTGACCAGCTGTCTAAAAAAATTGATGAGAAGTTTGAAGAGGTTCTTCTTAAGGTTTTACCTGATGCTTTCGCAATAATGAAGTCTACTGCGAGACGATTTAAGGAGAATAGTGAAATTGTTGTTACAGCTATCCAAAGTGACAAAGATTTGTCTTCAGAACATGATTTTGTAAGAATTGAAGGAGATAAGGCAATTTGGAAAAACACCTGGATGGCAGGTGGCAACAGAATTCAATGGGACATGGTTCATTACGATGTTCAGTTGGTTGGAGGTGTAGCGCTTCACCTTGGAAAGATTGCAGAGATGGCCACAGGTGAAGGTAAAACACTTGTCGCAACCCTTCCTGTATTCCTCAATGCTTTAGCAGGTAAAGGAGTACATGTTGTTACAGTTAATGACTATCTTTCAAAGAGAGACTCAGAATGGATGGGGCCTCTTTATCAATTTCACGGACTAAAGGTCGATTGTATTGACAAACACGAACCAAATTCAGAGTCAAGAAAAGCAGCATATAGAGCCGATATTACTTTTGGAACAAATAATGAATTTGGCTTTGATTACCTTCGTGATAACATGGCTATTAGCCAGGATGATATAGTTCAGCGCAAGCATCATTACGCCATAGTCGATGAAGTAGACTCAGTATTAATTGATGATGCAAGAACACCGTTAATTATTTCCGGTCCTGTGCCAAGAGGTGATGATCAGCAGTTTGTTGAATATAAGCCTATAGTTGAAAAGCTTTATGCTGCTCAACGTTCTATAGTAACACAGGTACTTAATGAAGCCAGAAAAAAAATATCTGAGGGCAACGAAGAAGAAGGTGGCTTACTTCTTTTGAGGGCTCATAAGGGTTTGCCAAGATACAATCCCCTGATTAAATATTTAAGTGAACCGGGAATTAAACAACTTCTTTTGAAGACTGAAAATTTCTATATGCAGGATAATAATAAACAGATGCATATAGTGACTGATCCTCTCTATTTTGTGATAGATGAAAAACAAAAGTCAGTGGATTTCACTGATGCAGGTAATGAATTTGTTTCCAAAATTGTAGATGATCCAAAATTTTTTATTCTACCAGATATTGGAAGTGAAATTTCGGAGTTGGAGAAAAAAGACATTTCAGATGAAGAAAAGGCTACTGCCAAAGATGCTTTGATTGCAGACTATGCCATTAAAAGTGAGAGAGTTCACACTGTCAGTCAACTTCTTAAAGCATATACAATGTTTGAAAAGGAT
>JAHDRO010000378.1 GCA_018433265.1 Bacteroidales bacterium | reverse complement strand
TTGTCAATATTTGTCATATCGCAGAACCTGACTTCAACTCCAAAATCGGCAAGTGTGGAATAAAAGAAGGAATAAGTGTTCCCAAAAATATGAGGAGATGTAATAATATTAGACCCAGACCATGCAAGAGTCATTATTGCATTACTGATGGCAGCCATGCCGGAATTAAGAGCAGTAACACTAAGGGCTCCCGTAATTTCTTGAACTCTTTGTTCAAAATATTGAACGGTAGGGTTAGTTAGTCGAGAGTAGACATGCTCGGATGTTCGTCCGCAAAAAGCCTCTTCCATCTCTTCAGCTGTGTTAAACTCGTACGCTGCAGTGTTGTATACAGGCATCGAGAGTGAGTTGTATGGATCTGGCTTTTCAAAGGGTTTATGTAGGATCTTGGCCAAATAATCTATATGCTTCATTTTAAAATTATTTGTTAATCAATTGTAAATATGCTTCTTCGAGTTGATCTAGAGCTTTCTCAAGAATAGATCTTGGGCAGGCAACATTCATTCTCATAAAACCAACTCCTTCTTTGCCAAACATAGCACCGTCATTTAATGCGAGATGGGCTCCATCAACAAAAAAATTGACAAGTTCTTTCTGTTCAAGACCTAAGTCTCGGCAATCGAGAAATACAAGATATGATGCCTCTGGTCTTATTGGTTTTATTAGGGGCATCTTTTCTGACAAGCGGGTAAATAAATAAGTTATGTTATTCATGATATAGTCAAGAGCCTGATCCAGCCATTCTGTGCCATTGCTATATGCCGCCGCTGTACATGTGTAGGCAAACATATGTCCGGAATCATGTTCGCTTGCTGTCATGTATTTTTTGAAAAGTTTATTTATTTCTGGATTTGGAATTATTATATAGGAACTTAACAGTCCAGGCATATTGAATGCTTTACTTGGTGACATGAAAATAAGGGAATTGTTCTTTGCTTTCTCTGAGACAGTTGCAAAGGGGATGTGTTTGTTACCAGGAAATGTGAGGTCCGCATGAATCTCGTCAGAAAAAACCAATACTTGCTTATCGTAACATATATCTGCGATGTTTCCCAATTCTTCTTTTGTCCATACTCTGCCACCGGGATTATGAGGATTGCATAGAATAAGTACATTACATCCTTTGATGTCAGTTCTGAATTTTTCGAAATCAATCTCAATACTGCCATTCTCAATTGTAAGTGAAGAGTAAACAACTTC
>JAHDRO010000233.1 GCA_018433265.1 Bacteroidales bacterium | reverse complement strand
TCTACAGGGTCCCAAATTCTGAAGAAATTGACTCTGCCGTTTACAATGTCAAAATCTTCACCCTTTATCATTTGATCTCCTTCTCTATTGTCCTTGTATGTGCTTAACCACTTTTGGATACCCGGTATAAGGGTGGAAGCAGTCATTCCAAATATTTCCATACCCGTTCCTCCAAACCTTGACATTGCTGCATCTGTTGCCCGTATCTCTGCTACAGGATCTTTTGGAAATTCAGGAAGTAAGGTAGGTGTACTAAAGGCGTAGTTACTTGAATACGAAATAGTAAATTTGTCGCCTTTCTTTCCGGATTTTGTCTTTATCAGCATTACTCCAAAAGCAGCCCTTGCTCCATAAATAGACGTAGAAGCTGCATCTTTCAATACGGTTACCGACTCAATATCCTCCGGATTAATAAGATTTATGTCGTCAACAACGACGTTGTCCACAACAATAAGAGGAGAACCTCCGTTTGTGGCGTTAATTGACCCCATACCACGGACATTAATAACAGGGGAGTTGTTTATTCCCCCATTTGAATAAGTAATGGTCAAACCAGGGACAACTCCCTGAAGGCCTTTGGCTACATCAACAATAGGCTTTCCTTGAAGAGCTTTTGATACATCAACTGTTGTAACAGAACCTGTAAGGTTCTCTTTCTTCTGAGTACCAAAACCTACAACAACTAACTCTCCCAACATAAAGGATTCTTCTTCAATCACAACATTGATGACTGAACGGTTGTTGACCGGTATCTGCTGAGTTTTCATCCCAATTGCAGAAAACTGAAGAACTCCATTGGATGGAACAGAAATAGAATAGGCACCTTTTTCATCAGTATAGGTACCGGTTGTGGTGCCACTAACAGTTACAGCAACACCAATTTGAGGAATTCCCTTGGTGTCAGTAACTATACCGGTAACCTTTATGTTCTGTGCCCAGATAGGACCTGCAAAAAGCAGGAGGGCAAAAACCAACAGTACTCTTCGTACCGAAAGGTTTTCTTTCTTTGAAACATGCATAGTTTAATAATTTAGGTTAGTAGAATGGAACAATGGTAACAAAATAGAACTGTGTCATAGATATAAAGAAAACAAATCTATCATATAGAAATGCAGAAGTGAAAATTTAAATTATAACTAAATTTTAGTAAAGGTAACAAAAAGTGAATAAAATACAAAGAGGCTGCCTGGTTTTAAGACAGCCTCTCATTTATAGCATTTTATGATGGTGCGAAATCTAAATTATGTTTGACTTTTTATAATACTTGGCCTTGCTTCTTGGAACTATCTCTCCTGAGAAAGTTTTTGTTTTCCCGTTGGAAGGAGTAATTATAACCTCTGCATAGTTAGTTCCCTTTCTGACCATAATTTCAACTCTGGCATTGATTTGAGAACCAGATATCTGCATAAGAACAGAGAGATTACCTTTTTTATCTATCTTTTGCTCAAAACTATTGACCGTAGTTTTATTTGTATAATTGTTATTGCAGACTATACTCCCCTGTAAAAAAAGATACTGGCCTCCCTCGTAAGCAAGAAAATGCGAATTATCGGTATTAGTCTCCATTGTGCCGTCTTTTTTCTCATAACTGTCAGGAACAATCACAAAATCCTTGGACTCAATGGCAGCTTTAGCACTCTCAAAAAGAGCCTGAGCAGCAGCTTCTTTTTCTGCTTTGCTTTGAGAATATCCAATAGAAAATACAGCAATAGACAAAATTGATACCAGAAAAAATCTTTTCATAATTAATTAATTTACCATAAATTGACTCATCCTATAAGCCTGTGTCGCATATGTTCCATCTTTGCCATTAAAGTGCAAAATGTAATTTACCCCTTTAGTCATACTCATACCCGTAGCCTCATAAGGACCTTTCGTTGTGGCTGTTTTATAATACTGAAGCTGCGTCCCGTTCTCATCAAACACAGTAAACACAAGAGATGACTCGGTGCCACTCCATACTTTTATCCCCTTACGGTCAAGTTTATAAGGCACATAGTCTGAAGCTTCTCCATAGTTTGCACTTGCTATATCAATATAAGTTACCACGTTGTTAATGGTCCTTTTGCCCTTTAAATATAGTTTGCCCATAGGAGTTCCGTCTGCCTTATGAAACAGATTGACAAACCTGATATAACAAACTGTATCAGCCCAAGGATCTCCTGTTTGATAAACCTCCGGCTCCTGAACCATGATAGGAGGTTCAGATGTGTTGTAAACAAATGCACTCCATCTACCCGCTTCAAGATTAAAAGTACCTTCATAAGTCACCGCACGTGTAGTGACCTGAAGCAGTTTAACAGAGTTGGTGCCAATAGGCAATACATGATATTTGGCGGCGCTGTTAGGAAAAATGCTGCCTAACGGAGTTGAAACCCTGGAAACTGTATCTCCATTGTAAACAAGCCATGCCACATTCAAAGAAGATGATGTGACCAATGGTAAATCATAGACCAGTCTTACCTGTGCAAATCTGGACTGATCTATAGGTGTAGTCTCATATTTGATCTCGTTGGTTTCACATGAGACGAGCCCTATAACCATTAAAATTGAGATTAATGTAAATATTTTTTTCATTATCATTCCTTTTTTAGTCATTCTTAATTATTTGGAATACAGAACCACACCATTGAGGTATGATAATTGTCTGCATCACCCGGAATAGGAGTAATCTTTTTAAGTGAAGGAATATTCCACATATACTCTGAATTATATCGAGGACGAAGTCTGTAACATGGTGATCCTAAGTTTGCTGTCGCAAATTTTGATCTTCTGTTTTGAACATCTGCAGGGGGAAGGAAAAAGCCTTTAAAAAGTCTTGATGCGTCACTGTCCTGTTTGTGATAAACTGTTGTAGGAGTCCATGAGAGACCCGATTCCGGTATACCGCTTGATCCCAACAACAGGTCATAATGATAACGTCTAATATCATTCCAAATCTCATAACTCCAAGGGAATAAGGCAACATACTTTTGCATCATTATATGAGAGAGTGTGAAATTGTCAAGAGACATGCCATTTACAAAATTGCTTGCCAAATACTCATTGGCAAGAGTAGTAAATCTCGCTGTCGTAATTTTATCTCCTATGACTGAAGTTTGCTTGTTTGAAGTATTTTTAACAGGTGTGCCTGCAACAATATAACTCTTTACAAAATCCATGTGAGCTGCCACACCGGCCTTGAAAGTTTCAAAAGCCTCAGCCTTGAGTCCCTTGCGAAACTGAGCCTCTGCCTTGATAAAGCATATTTCAGCATATGAGGTTAACGGCCATGGGGCATCATCTCTATATAACCATCTTCCTGTGCCTGAAGTTGCAGCAGTCGGTGATACTGTTAGCCCCCAAAAGTTGCAGTTTGATCCATATCCAGGTCTTGTCCCGATAAATTTATATGTACCCAGTTTTATGCTGTTTTGATCAGCAGGCATGGTATCCTTAGTGCCAAGCAAAAGAATGGCACGCGGATCGAGTGTCAATGTATCAGTTATATTCTGGTAAGGACTAAGACCTTCAATAGAGCCGGCAGCGTTGTAGTTTGGAATAGTTCCAGTAAGAAGCTGTACTATATAGTCAGACTGTACCAAGACATTCGCAAGATTGCCTCTTAAAACTCCAAAGAAATTGGATGTTGAAGATACTCCGGTTGCTTCAAGTTTAATTTTAGGGTCATCTGCAGCACTTGTAAATGAATTATTTGCACAAGTAATTGCAGAATCGAGATAATTTGCACCCTTCATAGAAAGAGTAATATAATTCCTTGCAAGCACCGCATAGGCAAACTTTTTCCACTTTATGGCATCTCCTCCATAGACAACATCATATTTGGATAATGTTGGATAGACAGTTTGGTCTGTTTTTTCAAGTTCGGCGATAGCCAATCTTGCCCATTCTCTTACTTTTTGATAGGCATATTCCTGATTATCGTAGTCATGTGAAAGAAGTCCGGGAACAAATGCATCATCTACAGGGATATCTCCGTGCAGAGAAGCAAGAATATGCCAGGAAAAAGCTTTGACAGCATAGCCAATACCTGCAATCGTTGACTGGTTCAACTTTTTGGCATCATCAATCAAATTCTCAAGGTTCATACCCTGAAGCCAATATACCATTCTCCAAGCCTCTCCACCACCATCGCTGGC
>JAHDRO010000209.1 GCA_018433265.1 Bacteroidales bacterium | reverse complement strand
CTCATACTTGCCCGAAAATTGATATCTCTCCCCTGCGTACATTTTATAACCCTCTATCTGACTGACTCTCTGCGATTCTACCAAAGTTGTAAAACGAACAGGATCGACGTATGGAACCATATTTGATCCCACCCGCAGAAACTGCACCTTTTGCAGAAAACTCTCACTGTTCTTCACAGACTCATTTATAACCACATCACTTGCATTAATGATTTTGACAGCACTTTGATCTTCATCTCCGTAAGGCGAAGGCATTACAAAAAGTATTTCAACACCATGCTTGGCTAAGCCTTTTGTTAGACCATAACATGCAGTTCCAAGACCTCCGGAAATATGTGGAGGAAACTCCCAACCAAACATTAATACTTTCATACTAAGCTGTTTTTTAATTCTTCAATCAACTTGACCGACCATAACAAACCGGCTACAGATGTTGAATAAGATATACAGCCGTGTGGCTGATGAGGGGGATCTCCATCGTAGACTTCCGATATTGAACCAACACAATGCACGGTCAAATCCTCCTCAAAAGCATATATCAACTCTTTTGCCTTATTCAAAAAAGAATTTCCGAACAGTTTTATGTTTGCATCGATATAAAACTGAAGAAGCCATACTCTGGTAGTACCCTGATAATATGCCATACTCCTTGAATATTCATCTCCATCATATTCGCCTTTATAGTTAGGATTTCTTGGAGAAAGTGTCCTTATCCCTCTAATAGTAAGCAACTCTCTTTTTATACACTGCAAAACAAGAGATTTGTCCTCATCATTTATTGGTGAGTAATCAAAAGCACATGCGAACAACTGGTTAGGTCTAACGTACCTGTTCTGCCCCTCAGGGCCAACATAATCCGCAAGATAATCAGCACCTTCTATCCAAAAGGCTTTTTTAAAATTGTCGTCAATAAGTTCTTTTATTGTCAAACATTTTTCAATAAATGGTCTCTCCTTACTCTTGGGAGCAATTTCTGCAGCAAAACACAGTGCATTATACCACAAAGAATTAAGCTCTATCTGATATCCTGATCTTTCCATCAATGGTTTTCCATCAATCATTGTATCCATCCAACTTGTAGCCACTCCACTTCGCTCAGCCCAAAGTAAACCTGTTTTGTGCATGATAACAGATTCTCTTTTATTCTCCATATATGACTCAACAATCATCTTAAACAGCTCTCCGTACTTTTTCCATAATGCTGTTTTATTGCCAGTAATTCTTAAATATTGCTGAAAAGTCCAGAAAAGCCAGAGTGGAACATCTGGATTACAAAGCGGATTAAAAAAATTTTCTCGTTCGTGCTTGATATAAGTCTCCATTATTCTATCAAACAACTCCTTGTCTGCATTTACCCCAAGTGTCAACCCCGGTAGGGAAATCAATGTGTTCCGGCTGTTTTTCCCAAGCCACGGATATCCCGTATAAATAAAAATATCATCTCCATCATGAATAATAAACTGTTTGGCAGCTAACTGAAGGCAATGTTCGAAACTGTCTCTTAATCCACGCTTGTTCTCGTTTTTTTTAAATTCGGCAGAAAGTATTGAAGAGTCTTCAATGTTTGTCGAAGCTGAAAATACTATCTGCTGCCCAAGTTTTATCGGCATTTCAAAGAAGCCTGGTACAAATAGATCTTCAGTAGATTCATATGCTCTCCTCCTTTCCTCTCTGTACTCAATATTGTAATACCAGCCAGGAGACGATATGAAGTCGCTTTTTACATTAAGTTGAAGGTTAAGTGAAGGAAAATCCTCATACATTCTAAAACTTACGCCTTTATCAATGATCTCGTAATGTTTATAGACATTGTAATTGGCCTTTGAAAGAGTATGAAAGTTTCTGAATGCGAGGAATGGTTTCAGTCTCAATGTTGTAGGTGAATGAGCTTCGAGAAGAGTATATCTAATCAATATCTGTTCCTTTTTGTG
>JAHDRO010000102.1 GCA_018433265.1 Bacteroidales bacterium | reverse complement strand
TATTCCCGATTTTTCAGATATAAAGGGTCAAGAGAGTGCTAAAAGAGGACTTGAAATAGCAGCAAGTGGAGGACATAACATACTCCTTTGTGGAGCACCCGGTTCGGGCAAAAGTCTAATGGCCAAAGCACTTGCCGGCATACTTCCACCAATGAACAGAAATGAATCATTGGAAACAAGTATAATATACTCAGTGGCGGGGAGCGGAAATTCATTTAACGGATTAATTAAAGAACGTCCCTTCCGCTCCCCGCATCATTCCACATCATTATATGCCATGACAGGCGGAGGGGCTTCCGCCCAACCCGGAGAAGTGTCACTTGCTCACAATGGAGTACTTTATCTGGACGAGTTGCCGGAATTTTCACGTTCTGTACTTGAGGTTCTTCGCCAGCCAATGGAAGAAAGAGTTATATCAATTTCAAGACTCAAATACAAATATGTATATCCTTGTAATTTTATGTTCGTTGCCTCCATGAACCCATGCCCCTGCGGTTTTTATGGCCAGCCGGGAGACAAGTGCATTTGTACTCCCTACGCAATAAATCACTATCTTTTAAAAATATCAGGGCCAATGCTCGACAGAATTGATATGAAAATTGAGGTCAATCCTATTCCCAGCGAAAGACTTTTGATTGATGAACCTGCCGAATCTTCATCTTCAATCAAAAAACGGGTCACAGCAGCAAGAGAGCTCCAGCAAAAACGCTTTAAAGGCAGAATTAACACTAACGCACAAATGAGTACTGCTGATATAAGAGCATACTGCAAACTCGGCAGAAGTGAACAAAAACTACTTTCAACAGCCATTGACAAAATGAATCTCTCCGCCCGAGGCTATCATAAAATTTTAAAAGTTGCTCGAACAATCGCAGACCTCGACCATTCAGAATACATAACCACAATCCACCTTGCAGAAGCTATACAGTACAGAGGAATGGAAAATTTCTGAAAACTCCCATTCCTTGAATTACCTGTGTTATTCCCGGAAACATCGTTCTTTTCGTATCCAAGGTGAGCATCCATCTCTTTTTGAAGCATTTGTTCCAGAACCTGGGCATTCCCAATAACTGCATCTACTTCGTATCCTGAAGTTGTACGCCAATATGACAATGAGTGCTGAGACTCTGAATACCCTATATAAGCAATTATTTCATGAATATCTAAAGTACGACTTTACTTTTTCACGAAAATATGGAAGCTCTCAAACAATATTTTCGAGTATGAAAGAATATTTTTATATTTACACAAACATATTCGAGTATGGAAGAATATTTCGCAGCTCTAGAGAAGTACAATTTCTGGAATGGCAATGTTCCGGAATTAGGTTTTATAAGAAAAGATTATACCGATAAAATCTTTGATTATACCGGGAATAAATTAATCAAAGTCCTTGTCGGTCAAAGGAGAACCGGGAAAAGTTATTTACTCAGGCAAATAGCAAACAGACTTATTGAGGGTGGAATAAAGCCCCAAAATATATTTTATAGTAACAAAGAGTTCACCGATTTCGATTTTATAAGGGATTATAAAGATCTTGAGGTTTTACTGAAGTTATATAAGGAAAAATTGAATCCTGAAAAAAAAGTCTGGCTGTTTTTTGATGAAGTTCAAAATATAGACGGATGGGAGCATTTTGTCAATTCACTTTCTCAGGATTTTGTGAATAGCTATGAAATCTTTTTAAGCGGTTCTAACTCCAAAATGTTATCGGGGGAATTGGCTACGCTCCTCTCCGGGCGTTATGTAAGTTTTGAAATATTCCCCTTCAGTTTCAACGAATATGCGGGTATAACGAAAAAAGATATTTCGAAACAAAGTTTTATCGAATATCTGGAGAGTGGTGCCCTTCCTGAGTTATTTGTCCTGCCTAACGATGAAACAAAGCGTAACTATATATCGGCCATAAAAGATACAGTACTTTTGAGAGATATAATACAGCGACACAATATCAAGGACCCGAAGTTACTGGAAGATATTTTTGTCTATCTTGTAAATAATGCCTCAAACCTCATCTCAATACCAAATATCGTTAATTTTTTCAAGAGCAATAACCGAAAAACCACATACGACACGATTTCAAATTATATCGGTTACATTGAGGACACTTTTTTGATACACAAAACAGAGCGCTTTGATATAAAGGGAAAAGATATAATATCAGGTAATTGTAAATACTATATCAATGACCTTTCATTTAAAAATTACCTTTACCCAGGTTTTGGTTACGGATTAGGATACAAACTCGAGAATCTTGTTTATCTAGAGCTCTGCAGAGCAGGTTATGATGTATTTGTAGGGACCCTCAGGGAAAAAGAGATTGATTTTGTAGCGAAAAAGAGCGACCGAATTATCTATATACAAAGTGCCTATCTTTTATCGGACGAACAGACCGCTCAGCGAGAATACGCTCCATTGGAGGCCATCCATGATAATTACGAAAAAATGGTTGTATCTCTTGACGACATATCTTTGCCATCAAATAATGGGATAAAACATGTTAAAGCATGGGAAATGGCAAAAATTATCAAGTAACAAATAATAGAAGTTTAGTTCTTTGGACACATCAGTTCATTTTTGTCTGACTTACAAACAATTACGGCATCATTGTTGTTTTATTCAATGCTGTTGTGCCATGAAAAAGATTCAACTTATTATCGTTACTCTTCTGGGCTTTTCAAACCTTTGGAATTTATAACTTAGCATGGACAAAGAGTTAAGCAAAAAACTTAACTTGCCGAGAGTTTTTTCAATAATTGCAATTAAATTTCAGGAACTTTTAGATCATCAGGGGTTCCTGGTTGTATTATTTTACCTGTTTGATCCTTAAGGTGCCCAAAGTTCCACCTCAGAGATATTCCGACAATTCTGCCAAGCTGTTCATTTCTTGTAGTCATAGTATACTCATCATTCCCGATTATTTTGGATTTATATTTATGATTTCTCAGTGGGTCATTAATGAATAAATTCATAAATAACTTATCCTTTATGATAGTTTGAGATAAATTTAGAGAAGTTGATGAATAATAAGTAGTTTTCTTCATTTGGGCAGAATTTGAAGGAATAAGATTATATGAAATTTCCAGAACCGTCGAATTACTTATATCAAATGTACCATTAAAAGTAAAATTAAATCCCCGTGCCTCATTTCTTTCACCGGATTCATTATTAACATAATTTGAAACATTATATCCTCCAGAGCATACAATCCAAAGCCAATTTTTAAAAAATGAAAGATTTCCTGAAATTTTTTGTATGAACTTTTTCCCAATATTTTCATAAGTACTTGTACTAATTCCGGTATTATCTATTGTGGAAATGTATTCGATTGCATTGTTTGTATAAGAGGTTGAATACACAAGGCCGATATCAAGATTGTTCCCAATTCGTTTGCTTGCTTTTGCGCTAAACATATGAACATAATTTGACTTTAAATAAGGATTGCCTTTAAATAAATTTTTCGGATCGCTATTATCAATAAAGGGATTTAAATAATTAACACTAGGTCTGAAAGGTCTACCTATATATGATACTCCGAACCTTATTTTTCTTGGAATATTGTAAACAATATTAATTAACGGGAAAATCGCAAATTCGTTATAATCAAGTTTGGAGATGATCCCGTTATTTATAAAATTCCCCTTATTTGTATTGTTTTCAAGTGCTATAACAGATTTAAAAGAGAACTTCTTGAGTTTTAATGAGTAATCTACACTTGCGCTTAAAATCTTTTGGTTATAATTTAATCCATTATTTACATCCTCGGCATAACTACTCAATAAAGAATAGTTATTATACCTCCTTTCGGTATAGCTTGCTAAATATATAAATGAATGCACTTTTTTAACGGTTTTTCTTAAGTTAATTGTCGCATTGAAGTTTAATGTTGATGTGCTGTCAAGAGAATTGATCTCAGAGTAATCGTTTGTGTTGATATTGTTAGCTAGAATATAATCTGAAACAGAGAGGCTATTCGTCAGATTCATATTAAAAGTCAATTGTCCGTTATTATCATCCAATTTTCTGTTATAACTGAATATGCCATTTAACTTGGGGGTAGAGGAATTTCTATTTGTTGAATTACTGGTGGTAGAAAAAGTAATATTGTTCTGCAAATCATACGATTCTGAATTAGAGTTAACGAAATTGTGCCCATTCGAAAGATTTGTAGAAAAAGCTATTTTAAAAATATCTTTTTTGTTGGGAGCATAAGTAACTCCAGCCAAAAGATTGTGAGACAGATTATTGTTCCATAAAACAGACTGATTAATCTGGCTTTTTATTGGCAATTCAGCAGTGAGAAAATTCTTTTCAGTTGTATTTTCAGTTTTTTGTTTATTTAAATAATCAATACCATAATTTAATGAAAAGTAGAGTTTTGAAGCTTTTACTATAAAATCGGCATCTCCACCTAATGAAACATTATTACTTGCATTAGTATTTAATTCTCCTACAAATCCGTTTGGCAGATCTCTGGCTAGGTTTATGTTTATAATCGGGATATCTCCCGGATTATCCTTAGTACCCGGTAAAATAATTTCAATGGTTTTCATTACATCTCCTTTGATAAATTTCATCGGGTACTGTCTGTCACCGTTAATCATCTCATTAGGTCTGCCGTTAATGTAGATTGTTTCAATATCGTCACTGAGATATTTTAATTTTCCATCGCTCCCCTTTACTTTTATAAACGGAATCTTCTTCATTATATCCATCATTTTAACTTTATGGGCATTTGTGTCTTTTGTAACATCATATATGAGCCGGTCAACCTCTTCTTTCATTATATATTTTCGGGCAAATACTTTTACTGCATCCAGTTCCCTTCCTTCTGAGAGTTTTACAACGCCAATATCATTAATCCCCTCTATAACAGAAACAAATAACGAGTCCTCCTTATAACTCATTGCTGAAAATTTCAGTAAATACCTTCCTGCGCTCTTTGTCGAAGTGAGGAATGCGCCAACAGAGCTGGTGATTGTATAGTTGATGGTATCTCCTTTTTCATCAATTACAAACACTACGGCAGATTGAATAGGTGTACCGGTTTCAGAAGATAAAACCAAACCCTTGAGCTGAAATTTCATATTTTTGGCTGGTTGAGCCATTACATTAATGCACAGCAATAAAGAAATACAAATACAGCTTTTTTTCATGGTTATTCTATAAAAAATATTAAATGAAATTATTTAATTTATTGCACTACTCCCATTTTTCGGACAGTTCAAAAGTAGAAAATTCGGGGTTTTGCCCTACTCCCATTTTTCGGACAGTTCAAAAGTAGAAAATCCGGGGTTTTTGACATATTCAATTTCTGCTTCTTCGGGTGTCATTCCTTGCAAAG
>JAHDRO010000380.1 GCA_018433265.1 Bacteroidales bacterium | reverse complement strand
TGTTGGGATTAATTAGTCAAATAACCAGTTATTTATGTGTTTCTCCTCACTGTAATGGTTCTTTCATTAATTGTAAAATTTATCTGAGAAACCTTTTCAAGCTGTTCCAAAATCACTAAAAGGTTGTCATTTAAAGGAACTTTACCTGTAAATTTTTCATTCAAAACAGAGTAATCTTCTATTTTTATATCTACATCGTATCTTCTTTTAAGTATATTAAGAATATCCTCAAGTCTTGTGTCCTGTATTCTCAAAACATTATCAATCCATGAAATATACAACTCCGTATCCACCTCTTCAACTGATATTTGCTTTGTTTCTTTGTCCATTCTTAATTGTTTTCCAGGAGTAATTTTAACAGACACATCATTCCCTTCATTAATTTCTACCAGGCCGGATATTAATGTGGTAGTGACTAATTTCTCTTCTGGATATGCATTTATATTAAACTTAGTACCTAAAACCTTGACAGAGTATGACTTAGTTTCCACCACAAAAGGCTTTTTTTCATTCTTGGTCACTTCGAAGTAAGCCTCTCCTTCAATTTTGACCCTTCTTTCAGTACCGTTAAATTCTACAGGATAGTACAACTTGCTCATGGAATTAATATATACTTTAGTCCCATCACTCAAGATTACAGAATATGAGCGTCCCTTTGGAACTGAAAGTTGATTATATTGATTATATTTTAATTTAAAGATATTTTGAATGCCAGAAGCAGTTAAAGATGTACTATCATCTGCATAAGAAATCACACTATTACCTACATCAACTTTAACTCCTAAAAGTTTGTTTTGAACATTAACAGCAGAATCCAATTCAACCAATTCACCAGATGCAAGTTTTAGGACTACAGAACCAGTGGCAGGCATAATATTGATTTGACTTCTAAGTTTCCCCTCATCAATACTATTTGTATTTAAATTGAAAAGTATGCTACTTAATATAATCACAGCAGCAGCTGCAGATACAGAAATGATTTTCTTATAGTTGACAGTGAACCAAAAAATAATCCATTTTTTTTCTACATTTATTTTGGCTAAATGTTTTCTTCTTATATTGAATTCTGACGCAAATCTTGCAGGTTCACTCAACATTTTATCTGCCAGTGAACTTGCTTCTTCGATTGCTTTTTTATACTTTTCTTCCATTAAATATTAAGAAAACGCCTTTAAACATTTCCTTATATATAAAACGGACATTTTATAAAAAAGGTGACAGCATCAATATAAAAATTTCACCTAAATGATTTCTCAACGTTTTATAAGCCCTGGCTTTAAGCGTTTTTACAGTATTTACAGATATGCTTAATTTTTCCGAGATTTCCTGAATTGAAAATCCTTGCATAGACAACTTTATAATCTTCTGAGATTGTGGAGCAAGGTTAGCTATAGCTTTATCTAATAGCCTGAATGCTTCTTCTTTAAGAACAATATTAGCCTCCTCTTCTACATTTAATCCAAGTTCAATGTTTCCAGTTTTTATTTTTTTTGTTCTTAAAAAATCAATGCACCTATTCCTGGTAGACAAATAAAGATAAGCTTTAAAAGATATTTCATTCTGAAAAAATGCTTCTGATCTCCACAATTTTAAAAAAACTTCTTGCACAACATCTTCTGCTAAATGATCATCCTTGACTATCTTAGAGGCAAAAATTACTTGAGAAGCAAAGAAATCCTTAAAAATTTCTTTAAATTCATATTTTTTATCGCCTATTAATATATGATGGTTGATCATTTAGCTTTATAACGGAGCTCAAATATAAAGTAAAAATTAAAATAGGCACTCCACCTGTCGGAGTTTGTCGTAAATGGCTTGTAATTAGTGTTTTAAAAATTGGGCATTTTAAAATCTAAAAAATCAAATATTTATTAATGAGCCGTTTACGACAAACTCCGACAGGTGGAGGCTTTGAAAAATAAAAAGAGGGTGGCCAAAAAGTAATTTTTGGCCACCCTCTTTCAAAAATATCACATTGGAGACAAAAACACTTAGACAAGTTTGTTGAGGTCTGCTCCGGCTTTAAACCTTACAACGTTCTTAGCAGGGATCTTAATTGTCTTGCCTGTTCGAGGATTTCTGCCATTTCTGGCACTTCTTTTAGCTACTGAAAATGAACCAAAACCAACAAGTGTCAGTCTGTCCCCGTTTTTCATGGCCTCCCCGGCTGATTCTACAAATGCGTCCAATGCCTTTCTAGCGTCAACTTTAGTAATGTTGGCTTTGCTAGCGATAGCTGAAATTAATTCTGCCTTATTCATAATTAAGTTTTTAGGTTGTTGAATCTCTTGCAATTGATGCAAAATTAAATTTTTAATTAATAAAAAACAATATTATTTGTCAGATAGTTACATTTTTTCTTTGAATTGTTTGTCAATAATTTCCTCTAATTGC
>JAHDRO010000093.1 GCA_018433265.1 Bacteroidales bacterium | reverse complement strand
TTGCACTCTTAAAATCAAGAAAAACGGCAAGTCCGGTCTCATTAACACCATATCCAGCATCACATCTCTCTTTAGCAGCCCTTGAAGCAACGTCGCGCGGTACTAAATTGCCAAATGCAGGATAACGGCGTTCAAGATAATAATCACGATCCTCTTCTGGTATTTGGGATGGTACAATCTCTTTGTTCCTCAGTTTTTTAACATCTTCTAATTTCTTTGGAACCCAAATTCTTCCATCATTACGTAAGGATTCGCTCATCAAAGTAAGTTTACTTTGTTGTTCGCCATGAACCGGAATACAAGTTGGATGAATCTGAGCAAAACAAGGATTTGCAAAATAAGCACCCTTTTTATAACATTGCCATACTGCAGAACCATTGCTGTTCATAGCATTAGTGGAAAGAAAGAAAACATTGCCATAACCCCCTGAAGCAAGAACTACTGCATGTGCTCCATGCCTTTCTATCTCTCCAGTAACCAAATTCCTGGCGATAATCCCCTTAGCTTCTCCATTAATCAGAACTAAATCCAGCATCTCATGACGAGTGTATGATTTAACATTCCCAAGATGTATCTGACGATTCAGAGCTGCATATGCTCCCAATAAAAGTTGCTGACCGGTCTGACCTCTTGCATAAAATGTTCGACTTACCTGAGCACCTCCAAAAGAGCGATTATCCAACATACCACTGTATTCTCTTGCAAAAGGGACTCCTTGAGCCACACATTGGTCAATAATTAAATTACTTACCTCAGCAAGACGATAAACATTTGCCTCCCTGCTTCTATAATCTCCTCCCTTTATAGTATCATAAAAAAGACGATAAACAGAATCATTATCATTTGGATAATTTTTTGCAGCATTGATGCCTCCCTGAGCCGCTATAGAGTGTGCTCTTCGAGGAGAGTCACTGATACAGAAAACTTTAACATTATATCCAAGTTCTCCAAGCGATGCTGCAGCTGAAGCCCCTCCCAAACCAGTACCAATAACAATAATTTCCAGTTTTCTTTTGTTTGCAGGACTTACAACTTTTATATGCGCCTTATGTTCTGTCCACTTCTGGGACAAAGGGCCTTCAGGAACTCTTGAAATCAGCTTTTCGGACATTTTAAACTATTTTAAAAAGTCTACAAAGGTAGGCATATTAAGATAGATAGCAAATTGTAAATCAATTTTTGTAACTTTACAACGCCAGAATATCGGGAATATAAAATCATGTATACCAGATAATTATCAATAGAATTATGAAAAAAACATTATCGTTTATTATAACTTTGAGTATCTTCTTCTCCTTAAGTGCTCAAAGTGATATCATACCAAAACCTCAAAAAGAGATCTACAAAAATGGATTCTTTGTTATTGACAAAAATTGTGTAATATACAGTAACGAAAAAAATGCGTTTAATTGTAATTATCTTCAGGATAAAATTCAAAAAGCCACAGGTTTTCCCTTTACCAAAGTCAAAAAACATCCTTTAAACAATTATGTTATACTTGAAATTGATCCACAGATGGAAATCCCTATAGAAGGTTATGTTATGAAAAGCGATTCAACTGGAATTATAATTAAGGCAAAGACAAAGGCCGGTATTTTTTATGGTATACAGTCATTTCTCCAATTACTTCCACCGGCAATATATTCCGGAAGGGCAACCGGAAGAGAGGAATGGAAGATTCCAATTTGTAATATAGAAGATTATCCAAGATTTTCATACAGGGGAATGATGCTCGACGTTTCACGGACATTTTTTGATTATGATGTGATAATTAAATATATCGACTGGTTATCTTACCATAAAATCAACAAGTTTCATTGGCATCTGGCTGACGATAATGGATGGAGAATAGAAATAAAAAAATATCCTGAACTTACAACCAAAGGAGCATGGAGAGGTCCAGAAGAAGTATTGCAACCATCATATGGCTCAGGTAATAAAAGATACGGAGGTTTTTATACTCAGGAACAGATCAAAAAAATAGTTGCTTATGCAGCAGAAAGAAATATTGAAATAATACCTGAAATTGACCTTCCAGGACACAGTAGGGCTGTAACATCTACTTATCCTCAAGTTTTATGTAGAAAAACTGATGCAAGCCTCAGTATTCAGGGAGAAGGGAAAAATGTCTGGTGTGTTAGTAAAGAGAGTAATTACAAAATGCTTGAGGATATTATAGCAGAACTTGCACATCTGTTTCCTTCAAAATATATACATATAGGAGGAGATGAGGTAAACTACTCCGCCTGGAAAAATTGTCCGGATTGCAATGCTTTAATGGAAAAGATGGAAATGAAGGAACCTGCTGAATTATTAGGTTACTTTGTTAAAAGAATGGAAAATATTGTAGAAAAACATGAAAAGCATATGGCAGGATGGGATGAAATCATTGATGGCGGAAAACTTAAACCGGAAACCAGAGTTTATGCATGGAAAAGTGTTGACAGAGGAATTAAGGCAGTTCTGAAAGGACAGCCAACAGTAATGCAGCCCAGCCAATTTTGTTACTTGGATATGAAGCAGTCTGAGGTAGAAAGAGGACACAACTGGGCAGGAATTGTAACTCTTGAAAAAACCTATTCATTTGACCCTGCTGCAAAGGATCAAATACCTGACAGTTTAAATTATCTGGTACTCGGGGTCCAAGGAGGTTTATGGACAGAACTTCTCAATA
>JAHDRO010000214.1 GCA_018433265.1 Bacteroidales bacterium | reverse complement strand
TCTTAACAGTTACAGAGCCGATAAATATATAGATCTTAAGGGTAAGGATCTGTACCCTGGATTTAATGATGCTCATTGTCACTTTATAAGTCTTGGAGAGGGGATGTTGAAATGTGATTTAAGAGGAGCCACATCCTTTGATGAAATTGTTGAGAGGCTTAGAAATTTCAGGACAAATAATCTTACGTCCTTTATCATTGGTGAAGGCTGGGATCAAAATCTATGGCATAGTAAGTCATTTCCTTCAAATGAAAAGCTAGACATATTTTTTCCTGATATTCCCGTGGTTCTTACAAGGATAGATTTTCATGCAGTTATAGCAAACAGTGCTGCAATAAAAATGGCCGGTTTAATACCCGGAGACCCTTCAATACCACAGAGAGAGGCATTAATCAGAAATGGAAAGTTTACGGGGCTGTTTCTGGAGAATACGGCAGATAGAATAAAAAACGCTCTTCCAAAACTTAGCGGCAGTGTGTTGGAGAATGTCATACTGGCTGCAGAAGGAGAATGTTTTAAGAATGGTCTTACTTCTGTTTCTGATGCCGAGGAGGAGCTTTCAAGAATACTTGTGATGGACTCGCTTTATTCTCTTTCCAAACTAAGAATTAGATCTGATGTATGGCTTACAGCTAATGATGAAAATCTTAATTATTTCAAGAAACCATACCAAAAAGAGCGATTCAGGGTAGGTACTTTGAAGCTGTATGTGGATGGAGCTCTCGGTTCAAGGGGAGCATTATTGAAATCACCATATTCGGATGATTCAAGTACCTCAGGAATAAGAGTCACTAGTGAGGAAAATCTTAAAGAATATTGTAAATGGGCTTTTGAAAGAGGATTTCAAGTTGCCACACATTGTATCGGAGATCTTGCTAATCAGGAAGCTCTTGGAATTTATGGGTCTATATTGAAGGGAGAGAACGACAGAAGATGGAGAATTGAACATGCTCAGGTTGTTGATCCTGAAGATATTGGTCTTTTTAGAAAATATTCAGTTATTCCATCTGTACAACCAACTCATGCAACATCAGATATGTTGTGGGCAGTTGACAGATTGGGTGAAAGAATAAAATATGCATATGCATATAAGTCACTTCTCAGTCAGCTTGGCTGGTTGCCCTCTGGAACAGATTTTCCAATAGAAAAGGTTAACCCTATAGCTACTTTTTTTTCCGCTGTCTATAGACAAAATGCAGATTTTAAGCCTGATGAAGGCTTCCAGATGGAAAACGCCCTGAGTAAAGAAGAGGCCATTAGATCTATGACAATCTGGCCGGCAAAAGCGACTTTTGAAGAGAGAGTGAAAGGCAGCATCGAAAAAGGGAAATACGCAGATTTTGTCCTGCTTGACAGGGATCTCATGACAGTTATCAAAAAAGAAGTACTTTCCACAAAGGTGATTATGACAATTATAGGAGGTGAAGTGGTTTACAGTTTACTTCCGTAAGCAAGGTCTCCTGCATCTCCTAATCCGGGCACTATATAAGATTTGACTGTAAGTTCTTCATCTACTGCTGCTACCCAAAGTGTAGTCTCTTTATGAGGAAGATGCTTGGATAGGTATTCAATACCATATACACTTGCTATGGGGCAGACAATATGACTGTGCTTTGGTTTGGAAATATCGCAAAGTCTGTTATATGCAAGTACTACTGATGAACCGGTGGCAAGCATTGTATCTGTAAGAATAAGTACTTTCCCTTCGACAGAAGGAGTACTTGCGTATTCTATCTGAATAGTAAATTTATTGTCTTTTCCGTATTTTCTATAAGCTGCAACAAATGCATTCTGTGAAGCATCAAAAAAAGAGAGCAAGCCATTATGAAGAGGTAGGCCTGCTCTTATTATGCTTGCAAGTATAAGTGAATCGGAAAGAGTGTTGCAAGCAGCAACCCCTAAAGGTGTCTGTATACTTTTTGTAGTATATTCCAATTCTTTGCTTATTTCGTAAGCAAAGATTTCTCCAATTCTTTCTAAATTTCTTCTGAACCTGAGACTGTCTTTTTGTATGATTCGATCTCTAATTTCAGCTATGAAGTTGTTAAGAATTGAATTCTGTTCTCCTATATTAACGATTCTCATGTATTTTTCAATTTGGCCAAAGGTATAAAATAATCAGATTATTCCGTTATCAGCAAAACTGAAATATTCATCTCCTGCAATAATCAGATGATCCAGAAGTGCAATATCAAATAACGCAGCTGCCTCTTTCAAGATTTTGGTCTGCATCTTGTCGTGTTCGCCGGGTTGTAAGTTACCGGAAGGATGGTTATGTACAAGAATTAGTGAACTGGCAAGTTTTTCAAGAGCACTTTTAATAACTATTTTAACATCAATTACTGTAGCAGAGACACCTCCGATGCTGATTCTTTCTTTGGATATCAATCTGTTTGCTCTATTCAGATATAATACCCAGCACTCTTCATGTGGAAGGTCTTTCAAGATAGGGCTGATAATACCAGCAGCAGTTGAAGAGGATTGAATCTGTATAATAGATTTATTTTCCGTAACAGAATAACGTTTGGCTATCTCGAAGAGTGCAGCGATTGTAATTGCTTTGGCCGGTCCAATACCGCATCTTTTTGTCAAATTGTCGATATTCAGTTTTGACAATTCTCTCAGACTGTTATTGCATGCTGCAAGGAGCTCTCTTGCCAGGTCAACAGCTGTAGCGTTTCTTGTTCCACTTCCTAATATTATGGCTATCAATTCACTGTCGTCAAGAGCTGTTGCGCTTTTAGCCATCAATTTTTCTCTTGGTCTTTCATCTTCCTGCCACTCTTTGATCGATAATCTCCTATTCATAATAAAGAAATAAAAAAGCTCTCCAAATTTTGGAAAGCTTTTTTAAATTCATATGCATGAATGTAAAAACTATGAAAGTTTGTTTACATGTGCAGCAATACCGCTTTTTAAATTTGCAGCTTTGTTGGCGTGAATAATGTTAACTTTAGCCAATTTATCGAGCATTGAATAAATCTTTGGCAGCATTGCCTCCGCTGCTGCTTTGTCGGTAGTATTACGTAATGCCTTTAAAGCATTGCGAGTTGTTCTAGCATAATACTTGTTATGCTCTCTACGCTTTTCGCTTTGGCGAGCGCGTTTTTTTGCTGATGCATGATTTGCCATTTCTTTTCTATTATATTTTTTGTAGTCGGTAGGGGAATCGAACCCCTATTGCAAGAATGAAAATCTTGAGTCCTAACCTTTAGACGAACCGACCATGCACACCCTCCCAAGATTGGGAGTGCAAAGGTAAAAATTATCTACTTAGTTCCAAAAAATATTAGAAGAATTCAAAGGAGTAGATTATGGATTCAACTTGACGTAGGTAATTCCTTTTATCATATCTTGGCGCAT
>JAHDRO010000213.1 GCA_018433265.1 Bacteroidales bacterium | reverse complement strand
TTATGTTTTTAACATAATAGTTGACACAGAATCAATGAGTTTCTCACAAACTTCTGTTGAAGGATGGAATGAGGAAAAGTGTGCTAATCTTTATTTTAATGAACCATGGTAAAGAAAATTCTTGTGTTTATTATCATGTTTATTATCACTTTAATGACATGTAAGGCACAAAAATATGGAATTGGGACTAATATTTTAGGTTTAGGATGCGGAAGCATTAATTTTGAAGCATCCATCGCTACTTCCGACAAAATCACTTTCAATTTACCATTTTCTTGGAATCCATTTGAATTAAGCAAAAACAATAAGATTAAACACCTGTGCATTCAGCCGGGGTTTAGAAAATGGCTATGGCATAGCTACTCCGAAATGTTTGTCGGAAGCTGTGTCGTAGCCTCCCTTTTCAATTTTGCATTTTCAAAAGAACGCAAGGAGGGTTACTGTGCTGGAATCTCCTTCAATTGTGGATATGCTAAAATGATAAACAGAAGATTTAATTTAGAATTTGAATGTGCAGGAGGTGCTATGTTTTTTAATTATGACAGGTTTGAAAAAAAGAATTGTGGAGAGTACTTGGGAAATGTCAAAAAGGTGAAGTTAAGACCAACAAAGCTTTCATTTTCCTTGGTTTACATTCTATAAAATCAACAGATGAAATATAAAAAAATAACAATTCTTTTTTTCATTATTGCTATATCTTCCTGTAATAAGCAATTATACAACATTGACAGAGAGCATAATACAATATTAGTAACACATGCTGACAAATCTGAAAAAAGTTCTGATGTAAAGTTATCCAGAAGAGAAATCAGCAATAATGCAATTTCCCATGAAATTGACACATACGCAGGAGGTTACCTCTATGAAGCAGTAAGAGATGAAAAGAGTGGTGAAATGATAAGTGTGAAACAGCTTGATGAAATTACAATTTCCTCTCGTTCTTACAATATATCTGAAAGGAATGGGTCAATTTCTCTCGGATTTGTTGTAACAATACCTGCGTCTCTTATGAACAGCAGATGGCAAATAGTCTTATTGCCAATTTTAAGTCGTGGAGACGACACATTACATTTTAGCAAGATTGTGGTAAAAGGAGAGGACTTTAAAAGAGCTCAAGAAAAAAGTTACTGTAGATATGAAAAATATTTGCACAAAATCATTCCGGATGATGCAGATTTTTACACATTCTATACAGATTTACCGAATTTAATGATTTTCCTTGAAAGAAATCTGCCTAAATCGAGAATCTTTGAAGGTCATTTTAATGAAGAACTTCAAAGTGAGTTTGGAATCAGTGAAAAAAAAATAATAGATCATTACGTTAAAAACTGGCTTATTGAGAAAAACGAAAAGCGTAAAAGAGAAAAGGATCTCTATTTCAATAAATATGTAAAAAACCAAAAAATTAAGAATTGCAAGCTTGATTCTGTGATTAAAAGCAGTAATGGAGATTTTGCTTTTCATTATACTCAAGAGATATTAGCGAACGAGCAGTCATCAAAGCTTTATCTAAATCTTTACAGTACTATAAGTGACATCAGTGGATTCTCCATTAACATCAAGCCTTCAGACACTCTGATTTACAATGTTTCTTCAATGGTAAGCCTTTTAGATACTTCTAAAAAATATACTAAAAAAATTGTATTTAGAAAAGTTAGCACAACAAAATCATTGTCAATCACCTTCAAATCAGGAGAGTATAAGCTTGACCCCAATTTATCCGGCAATTTAGATCAATTACAAATGATAAAACAATATTTAGATAATAACAACAGTAATGAACTTAAGTTGGATTCTCTGATCATTACCGCCACGGCATCACCTGAAGGAAGTTATAAATCCAACAAAATACTTTCAGCAAATAGAGCTGCATCAGTGGTTAAATATTTCAATGATATTTTAAAAGATGTTAAAATAATATCGAGATCAATCCCTGAGGAATGGTCAAAAC
>JAHDRO010000217.1 GCA_018433265.1 Bacteroidales bacterium | reverse complement strand
AGGTGGCGGCTATACGTAAACTAAAAAAATATAAGCCGACCATCTTTAAGGCGGATGGTTCGGTATATGATAAGGACGCTGCAGATAATGCGGTGTCTTTTATTAATTGCTTAAAGCATACCAAGGGAGAATGGTATGGGCAGCCATTTGAATTGATAGACTGGCAGGAACAGATTATCCGCGATGTTTTTGGAATTTTAAAGCCCAATGGCTACCGTCAATTTAATACTGCATATATCGAAATCGCTAAAAAGCAAGGAAAATCTGAACTTGCAGCAGCGGTTGCCTTACTGCTTACTTGTGGCGATTTTGAGCATGGCGGTGAAGTATACGGATGTGCATCTGACAGACAGCAAGCTTCCATTGTTTTTGATGTAGCAGTGGATATGGTAGAACAATGTCCAGCTCTGAAAGCAAGAATTAAACCGGTACTATCGCAAAAACGACTTGTTTATAAACCGCTAGGTAGTTTCTATCAAGTTTTGTCTGCAGAAGCGTATACCAAGCATGGACTAAATGTGCATGGTGTTGTATTTGATGAACTTCATGCGCAACCCAATAGACAGCTTTTTGATGTCATGACCCATGGCTCAGGTGATGCAAGAAAGCAGCCGCTGTATTTTTTAATTACGACTGCCGGAAATGATACTCACTCTATTTGCTACGAGGTGCATCAAAAGGCTAAAGATATTCTAGAAGGACGAAAGGTTGATCCAACATTTTATCCAGTTATTTATGGTGCAGATGAAAATGATGACTGGACCGATCCAAAGGTGTGGGCGAAAGCCAACCCCTCAATGGGCATTACCGTTGATATAGAAAAAATTCATATTGCTTGTGAAAGTGCAAAACAAAATCCAGCAGAAGAAAACTTATTTAGACAACTTCGTCTAAATCAATGGGTTAAACAGTCGGTACGTTGGGTGCCTATGGAAGAGTGGGATAAATGTTCATTTGCTGTAAATCCAGAAAACCTTGTAGGAAGAGAATGCTTCGGTGGTTTGGACTTATCATCTACTACAGATATTACAGCGTTCGTACTTATCTTCCCGCCTGAGTATGAAGGAGATAAATACATCGTTCTTCCCTACTTCTGGATACCGGAAGATAATCTGGACCAAAGGGTAAAGCGTGATCATGTTCCTTATGATGTTTGGGAGAAGCAGGGGTTCTTACACACCACTGAAGGAAACGTGGTGCATTATGGATACATCGAAAACTTTATCGAAGAGCTGGGCTTAAAGTACAACATTCGAGAAATTGCCTTTGACCGGTGGGGAGCTGTGCAGATGACACAAAACTTAGAGAACCTTGGGTTTACAGTAGTTCCTTTCGGTCAAGGTTTTAAAGATATGAGTCCGCCAACGAAGGAGCTTATGAAGCTTACCTTGGAAGAGAAACTGGCGCATGGTGGTCATCCGGTGCTCCGATGGATGATGGATAACATCTTTATACGTACTGACCCTGCTGGAAATATCAAACCGGATAAAGAAAAATCAACTGAAAGAATAGATGGAGCTGTCGCTACCATTATGGCTCTTGACCGAGCAATTCGCAAAGGTGGAACAGGTAACTCCGTTTATGACGGTCGAGGGCTTCTTATTTTGTAGCAAAGGAGAGTGATGCAGATGGGATTGTTTTCTAATATTTTCAAAGCGCGTGATAAACCGAAGGATCGAACCACAGGAAGCAATTATAGCTTCTTTTTTGGTGGAACAACCAGCGGTAAGCCTGTAAACGAACATACAGCAATGCAAATGACAGCGGTCTATTCATGCGTAAGAATACTTGCAGAGGCTGTGGCAGGGCTACCCCTACACCTATATAAATACACTGCAAGCGGCAGTAAGGAAAAGGCTCTTTCTCATCCGCTGTATTTTTTATTACATGATGAACCTAACCCAGAGATGAGTTCCTTCGTTTTTCGGGAGACGTTGATGACTCATCTTTTATTATGGGGCAATGCTTATGCACAGATTATTCGAAATGGAAAAGGTGAAGTCATAGCACTGTATCCGTTAATGCCAAATCGAATGTCGGTGGACCGCGATTACAGTGGTGCTCTTTATTATACCTATACCAGATATTCTGATGAAGCACCTACGATGAATGGAATGACAGTCACACTAAGGCCAAGCGATGTACTCCATATTCCTGGCTTAGGATTTGATGGACTAGTAGGGTATTCTCCAATTGCAATGGCCAAGAATGCCATTGGTATGGCCATAGCCTGTGAGGAATATGGAGCTAAGTTTTTCGCAAATGGAGCAGCTCCGGGAGGTGTACTTGAGCATCCTGGAACGATTAAAGACCCACAAAAAGTGCGAGATAGCTGGAATGCGGCTTATCAAGGAAGCAGCAACTCCCATCGTGTGGCAGTGCTTGAGGAAGGGATGAAGTATCAGTCTATTGGTATCTCACCAGAACAAGCTCAGTTTTTAGAGACAAGAAAGTTTCAGATTAATGAAATCGCTCGGATTTTCCGCGTACCTCCACATATGGTTGGGGACTTGGAAAAATCGAGCTTTTCTAATATTGAGCAACAGTCACTGGAGTTTGTGAAATACACTTTGGACCCTTGGGTGATCCGTTGGGAGCAGGCCATCAGCCGATCACTTTTAAGACCAGATGAAAAGAAGCTCTATTTTGCCAAGTTTAATGTGGATGGACTGCTTCGAGGTGATTATGTCTCTCGGATGAACGGTTATGCAACCGCGAGACAGAATGGTTGGATGAGTGCCAATGATATTAGGGAGCTTGAAAACCTTGACCGAATCCCACCTGAGCTTGGCGGGGACTTATATCTAATCAATGGCAATATGACCAAGCTTGCGGACGCAGGCATATTCGCAAATAAAGAAGGAATGGAGGGAAAAAATGAATGAAGAAATTTTGGAATTGGGTGCGTGATGAAGATACACAGTCACGGACCCTCTATCTAAACGGTGCAATTGCTGAGGAGAGTTGGTTTGATGATGATATTACTCCTGCTGCTTTTAAAGCAGAGCTAATGAGTGGCGAGGGTGACATAGTAGTTTGGATTAATTCACCTGGTGGTGATTGTATCGCAGCATCACAGATTTACAACATGCTGATGGATTATAAAGGCAATGTCACCATAAAGATTGATGGCATCGCAGCATCAGCCGCCTCGGTCATTGCCATGGCAGGTACAGAAGTTTTAATGTCTCCAACATCACTGATGATGATCCATAATCCTTTCACCATAGCCATTGGCGATAGCGAGGAGATGCAAAAGGCAATGCAGATGCTGGATGAAGTTAAGGAAAGTATCATCAACGCTTATGAACTTAAAACCGGTTTGTCTAGAACAAGGTTATCTCACCTGATGGATGCTGAAACTTGGCTAAATGCAAATAAGGCAGTCGAGCTTGGTTTTGCAGATGACATTATGTTCAAACCAGGAGAGAGTGCACTACAAGATAGCTTTGTCTTCAGCAGAAGAGCAGTGACCAATTCACTAATGAATAAGCTTCAAAAACCAGTTGTAAAACAGTCAGCCGAATCGCTTTATGAGCGGCTTAATTTATTGAAATATTAGGAGGGAATGAAAATGAGTAAAATTCTTGAACTGCGTGAAAAGCGCGCAAAAGCATGGGAAGCAGCAAAGGCATTTCTTGATTCAAAGCGTGGTAGTGATGGACTTGTGTCCGCAGAGGATGCCGCAACCTACGACAAAATGGAAGCAGATATTATTAATCTGGGTAAGGAAATCGCAAGATTGGAGCGCCAAGAAGCTCTTGAAGCAGAGCTTAATAAGCCTGTAAACACACCTCTTACCGAAAAACCAGCTATTCCGGGGATGGATACAAAGACCGGAAGAGCCAGTGATGAGTACAGAAAGGCATTCTGGAACGTAATGCGTAGCAAAAATCCTCGTCATGATGTGCTAAATGCTTTGTCTGTAGGCACTGATTCAGAGGGAGGATATCTTGTTCCTGATGAATTTGAGCGTACTTTAGTTCAAACCCTTGAGGAAGAGAATGTATTCCGTAAACTGGCAAAAATTATTCAGACTTCAAGCGGTGACCGCAAAATCCCTGTTGTTGTGACTAAGGGTACAGCGGCTTGGCTTGATGAAGGTGAGGAGTTTGATGAGAGCGATTCTGTATTTGGCCAGACATCTATCGGTGCCTATAAGCTGGGTACAATGATTAAAGTTTCTGATGAACTTCTCAATGACAGTGTATTTGATCTGGAGAATTATATCTCCACTGAATTTGCCCGTAGAATCGGTGCTAAGGAAGAAGAAGCTTTTTTAGTTGGAGATGCAGATGGGAAACCTACAGGAATTTTCAACGCTACTGGTGGTGCACAGCTTGGAGTGACAGCCGGGTCTGCAACTGCCATTACGGCAGATGAGATTATCGATCTTGTTTATTCCCTAAAGGCTCCTTACAGAAAGAACGCAGTATTCTTGATGAATGATGCAACAGTAAAAGCAATCCGTAAACTGAAAGATGGTCAAGGTCAATATCTGTGGCAGCCTTCTTTAACAGCAGGTACTCCAGATACGTTGCTGAATCGTCCGGTTTACACTTCTGCTTATGCTCCTATTATTGAAGCCGGAGCAAAGACGATTGCCTTCGGTGATTTCGGATACTATTGGATTGCTGACAGACAGGGGCGTTCTTTCAAACGTTTAAACGAGCTTTTTGCAACTACTGGGCAGGTTGGTTTCCTTGCGAGCCAGCGTGTAGATGGAAAGCTCATTTTACCTGAAGCCATCAAAGTTCTTCAGCAGAAAGCTTAATGGGAGGTGCAAATTATGAGCTATAACGCAAAGAACTACACCGAACAAGGTGGAGAAAAAACTGTTATTGGTGGAGAACTTGTCATTGAAGAGGGAGCCAAAGTAACTGGGCTCCCTGTTCTTGAAAATCAACCGGCAAGCACTGCGGATACTGTAGAAGCTCTAGTGACGGACTTTAATGCCTTGCTCAGTAAGCTGAAAACTGCAGGAATCATGAATGGAGATACACCTTAGAAAGGATAGTGATGGTGATGACACTTTTAGAAAAAGTTAAAGCAAATCTAATTCTTGAGCACGATCGCGATGATGAACTTCTTCAGATGTACATCACCACCGCTATCGCATATGCCGAGAGTTATCAGCATGTACCGGAAGGTCATTATAATGAGAACACAATGCCGCCAACTACCGAGCAGGCCGTCATTATGTTGTCATCTCACTTCTATGAAAGTAGGGATGGTAGCACTGGCGGCTTTTTTGCTGATAACGTGCAGGCAGGCCAGCAGGTTTGGAACACTGTAAATTTACTGCTCAGGCTTGACCGGGATTGGAAGGTGTAGAGTATGAGTTTTGGAAAAATGAATACCTTTATCGATCTCATTTTTGTTGAAAGAACGAAAGACAGTGAAGGCTTTGGTAAATCTAAGGACACCATCCTCGCTTCCGTTCGTGCTTATAAGGAAGATCGTCATGGAAATGAAAAGTGGGCTAACCGAGCGGCATTTTCTGAAGCAACTGCTCTGTTTTGTTTTCGTAAGATACCTGATGTTGAGGTATCTACCAATATGGTGATTGTGTGTAATGATGGCCGCTATGAGATTACAAATGTTGAAGATGTAAAAGGTCGAGGCATGTATATTGAAGCCTTGGCAAAAAAGGTGGTGGGGTCAAGTGGCTAAGTTACAAGTAAAAATGCCTGAGGATTTTCTTTTAAAGCTTTCAAAGCTTGGCGATAAGACGGATGAAATCATCCCAAAGGTACTTGAGTCAGGCGGGGAAATCGTTTTGGAAAAGGTTAGATCTAATTTGCAAGCTATAGTTGGTAGTGGAACAAAAGAAAAAAGTCGGTCTACAGGAGAACTGATTAGTTCGTTGGGTCTTTCTCCCGCTAAAGTGGACTGGAATGGCAATTTCAACGTGAAGATAGGTTTTAAGGAGCCACGAAGAAGCGGCGAAAGTAACGCTAAGATTGCCAATATCATCGAATATGGAAAATCGGGTCAGCCACCAAAACCATTTTTAAAGCCTGCAAGAAGGGCTTCAAGAAAAGCATGTATTGACGCTATGAAGAAGATGTTTGAGCAGGAGGTCGAAAACTTATGAGTATATTAAATGAGCTTAATCTCATAGCAGAATTGTGCGGTATCCCAGTAGAAACAGGAAGATTTTCTGGTGTTCCTCCTGATACTTATCTTGTGATTACACCTCTTATTGATTTGTTTGAGGTTCATGCGGATAACACACCGGGATATGAAGTACAGGAAGCCAGACTTTCCTTATTTGTGAAAGGCAGTTATACAGCTATAAAAAATGCCATTGTCCGCACTCTTCTAGGTGCGGATTTTACGATAACGGATCGTCGATACATCGGACATGAGGATGATACCGATTATCACCATTATGCCATAGATGTGGCTAAACCATATGAATTTCAATTGGAAAAGGAGGAATAAAACATGGCTACAATCGGTCTGGATAGACTTTATTATGCAAAAATCACCGAAGATGACAACGGTGATGAAACCTATGATACACCGATGCCGCTAGCAAAAGCAATCAGTGCAGAACTTTCCGTTGAGCTTGCTGAGGCCACTCTTTATGCCGATGATGGTGCCGCTGAAATTGTCAAAGAATTTAAAAGTGGTACCCTTACTCTCGGTATTGATGATATAGGGGTAACAGCTGCAGGAGATTTAACAGGAGCAACCATTGATGACAACCATGTACTCATTTCAACCAGTGAGGATGGCGGGGCTCCTGTTGCAATTGGCTTTAGAGCACAAAAGGCAAACGGTAAATACCGATACTTTTGGCTGTATCGTGTGAAGTTTGGAATTCCTGCAACAAACTTGGCGACCAAAGGTGATAGTATTACTTTCTCAACTCCGACCATTGAAGGAACAGTACTTCGTAGAAATAAGCTGGATGGTCAGGGTAAGCATCCATGGAAAGCAGAAGTAAACGAGGGTGATGAGGGCGTAACCCAGGCAATTATTAATGGTTGGTATAGCGAAGTGTATGAGCCTACATTTGCTGCTTCTGGCGGAAGTGGAGAATAAGGGGGGATTGGAATGGATAACGAAAGAAGTGCAAAGATCAATATTGGCGGGCAGGAGTATGAGCTTATTCTTACCACTAAAGCCACAAAAGAAATTGCTGGGAGATATGGCGGTCTTGAAAATTTGGGTGAGAAATTACTGAAGTCTGAGAACTTCGAAATGGCACTGGATGAAATAGTCTGGCTGATAACTTTAATGGCCAATCAGAGCCTACTCATTCACAACCTTCGAAATCCAGATAACAAAAAGCCGCTGCTTACTCAAGAAGAAGTTGAACTTCTCACATCTCCTTTGGAACTAGCTACTTATAAGAATGCTTTGACAGAAGCAATGTTTAAGGGAACCAAGAGAAATGTAGAATCTGAAGATGACTCAAAAAACGTTTAAACCGGGTAAACGAGAATGAACTCTTTACCCGGCTTTTATATTACGGGACAGTTCATTTAAATCGTACCGAAGAGGAAACATGGCTTACACCTATTGGCTTGCTTATGGATTTATGGGAGTGCCATAAGCAGTTTCTTGGAATGTCCAAACCAAAACGGAAGATTTACATCGATGACATTATTCCTTATGGTATTTGATCTTTCAAATAGGCTCTCGGAATAGGATGAAGGTTCAGGATTAAAATATTGCAAATTTAATAATAAGGTCCTAGTTTTTCAAAGAAATATTCGATTTAAAAAATGATTTTAAAAAAGTGCATAGCAAATAAACCCAACATTTTGAGT
>JAHDRO010000179.1 GCA_018433265.1 Bacteroidales bacterium | reverse complement strand
TTTTAACTTTTATACCCAGTAATTTCGTTACTCTTGAAAAAATTTCTCCAGGGAGAGGTCTAAAAGAAGTAACGGGCATCCCGTGCATTTTGTAAAAAGGCATATGAGAGAAAAAAATGCCTGAACCCAGTCCAAAAATCATCGGCTCAGATAGATCCACCCCATAAAATTTCAGCAGGTTCCTGACCACACCATTCTCACAATGACCTGCCGGTTTGTGTTCAAATTCAAGTTCCATTTCAATCTATAGAGATAAGTTGTTCCACTGATATGTTAAGTGCTGCAGCCAGTTTATGAAGATCATCATAGCACAGTTTAAAAAATATATCTGGTTTATGACAGAATTTGTTTATCTCTCGCCTTGAAAAACCTGTATATTTTGCAAGAATTTCCGTTGTCATAACCTGTCTGCTTAAATGATAGGACAAAGGGCTCAATCTTCCGGCGACAACCTCCTCCTTAATCCTTTCACTTTCCTCATTTATAGCAATCCAGGCAAAATTATTCGCTTCATTTTTAGCTTCCCATCCCACACTAATGACTTCCTGATAATTGCCGTTTTGGTCTATGGCATAACAAACATCCCTTACCAGAGTGCTCTGAAGTATCTCTCCATCCTGTGGTACATCTTCTATTTTCATATTTAACAGACTGTTAAGAAAGCATATGCATAAGAAAAATGAGCGCTTTCTGGCACCATAAACAAAATATTCTGACCACTTTTAAGATCTTTGGTTCTTGCCAATTCATCAAGCATGAGGAAAGCAGAAGCAGCAGCTACATTGCCCACATAAGGCAAATTAAGAAACCATCGCTCCTGTGGAATATTAAAATTCATTTCTGCAAGTTGTTTTTCTATGCGAGGCTTAAAATACATTGATGAAAGATGAGGAAGAAACCAGTCAACATCTCCAACTTTTAAACTATATTTATCAACAAGTTCCATGAAAAATTTGCCGCCCAATTTAACTATATTTTCACCCAGCAATTTAGTGTCCTGTTTGATAGCAAAAATTGTTCTGGTTGTCCACTCGTCCTCAGGAAAATATGTCCATCCTCTCAGTTTTCCAGTTGCGTCATAATCAGCTCCGGCATACATACATGTTGGAAGAGTGCTGGCAAAAGAAGTCAGTTCAATCCAGTTGATTTTGAATGAAAGACCATTTTTTGCTGGTTTTGTCTCTAAACGAAATGCACCAGCACCATCAGAAAGCATAAACCTCAGAAAATCTTTTTCAAATGCAATGATCGGCTCTTCTTTCAATCTCTGAAGATCTTCATACTCCTTCTTGAAATAACTTGAATGCATCCAGGCAGACAGTCTCTCTGAAGCAAGTGCGACAGCATTTTTTTTGTCTCCTGATGCAAGTGAAAGGAAGGCATATTTCAGAGCATGCATGCCACTACAACAGGAACCTGCAAAAGATACTACTTCCATATCTCTTTTGCCTCCCATTTCTCCATGAATCTGAGCGGCATGAGACGGCATGATCATTTCCTGTGAAGTTGTGCCAGCTGCAAGAAGTTCCAGCGTTTCAACATTCAAATCTTCATCATAAAGCTGTTCAATTGCCCTTACTGCCATTTCATAAGCAGTATGAGTCACATTGCCCTGTCTATCAAGAGCATAATATCGTTTTTTTATGCCATTGTTTCTTAGAATAATATCTTTGGCTCTGGAGGGTTTACCTCCAATCATTCCAATATATTGTTCTATTTCGTCATTATGTACAGGTTCGTTGGGAAGAAAAGTTGAAGTTTTAGTTATATAGACAGGATGCATATTAAGATTGGTTAATCGCACAAATATAAATATTTTTTCTTAATGCGACTTAGGCTCTTCTTTCTCAAAGGAAAAAGCAACCAGAAAACAGCTATGGCAACAGGAGATAGGACAAATAACACAAACATAAGATACCAACTGAATAGCTTCAACCTCCAGGATCTGTCAGGACTGTTAAAACTGCCCTTTCTCAACACATATTTAGACCAAAATCCGAACATTTTATATCCGACTTTTTCAATCTGATACAGATCGTAGTGAAATACTACTCCGCCTTTCTCTACAATTCTTTGCTGAAGTGAATCATAGTCTTTATCTGTTAATGTCTTTAGAATATCAGGTGCCAGAGATGACACTTTGTCTATGTCTTCCTGTGAAACACCTGCAGAAGGAAGAAACCTGGTTTTCTCTTTAACTCCACCTATCAGCCATCTGAAAATGGTTAAAACACTTACAAGATTATTGTGTCTGTCTTCAAGTGTAATATTCCCTATCCAATTGGAATTGGTTTTCATAAAATAGTAAGAAAGAGCGTCATGACACGAAACCCACATATTTCTTGACCCCACTACTGTTATAACCATTTTACCGTTTAAATATTCTATTGCATCAGGATGCTGTAAAAATGAAGCAATTGGAATTGATGGTGATAGGAACCAAGGTTGGAGTCCTATAACAACAAGATCTGCATCTTTTATGTCAGAATAATCGATAGGTTTTAAATCACAGGGTATACCTTGTCGACTCTCAGGAAAAGCTTGATAAAAAGATTCTTTATCCCAAGGATATGGAAAAGGTATCTTTGGTTCGATGC
>JAHDRO010000235.1 GCA_018433265.1 Bacteroidales bacterium | reverse complement strand
TGCCAAATACAACATAATAGATAAAAGAAAAAAAGAAGGAGTTATACGATCTCTCGCAATACGTGGTGGATGGGGTATTATGCAAAAATTGCCTTCTATATCAATACTTTATCCCGCACCAAGTTACCTTGACAACTGCCTTTTCCAATATAGAAATAGTTCAACCGGAGAATCTCTAGCTGTTATTCAGACAAGTGTAATTGACGAGAGACTACCCTATAATCTCGAACCCGCAAAGACAAAAAATGCGGAGTTTGGAATTGACTTTAACATTCTTGGTGTAGATGCTCAAATTACATATTTTAACGAGAGTTTGACTAATGGTATTTCATCAAACAATTTTTATGTTCCTCAAACTTATGATTACTATAATACTGTTACCAGTCAGACAGCCTCGCCAAAATTTGAGAATGGAAGAGTTTGGGTGAAAAACGAACAAGGTGTATATGAACAGCTTGGCTATAAGACCAACACTGAATACAAGTCTTATCCAAGACCAGACAATCGCGCCAAATCCAATAAATGGGGCATAGAATATGATATTAATTTTGGTAAGATTAGCCCAATAAACACATCTGTTATTGTAAATGGTTCATATATAAGGACAGAGAATGAATATAACGGACAATATAATTCCTATACTGGCTCTGCAGATCCAATAGTACCTTCTCAGAAATTTGAGTATGTAGCCATATGGAGCGGAGATAATGCCATGACTAAAGGTACAGGCAGGGAGAGATTCTCTACAAACATCAGCCTCATCACTCACATCCCGTCAATTAGAATGATTATATCTCTTGTTACTCAGTGTATCTGGGTTTATAATACTTGGAATCTTTTTGACGAAGGAAATATTTATTCAATTGACGCAAATGGTAATAGAGTTTTTGGAGATTACAGCAATCAAAACAATACTGTTATCCTTTATCGCGATCCCCTTTACTACATGGATTTTGCCGGGAATGTCAGACCATTCAGTGACTATTACACTACAACCGATCAAAATCTAAAAACAAGACTTGGAATGTTAAGGAAAGCCACAGATGTTAGTTACTATTTTAACAAACAAGGTTATGACCCATTTTTTATGGCAAATATTCGAGTTACCAAAGAAATAGGCAAACTGGCCTCACTTTCCTTCTATGCAAACAACTTTACAAATTCAACACCGATTATGAAAGACAAGGCGAGGCCAAATGCTGTTGGAGCTAGAGTCAATCCAGGGATCTATTTTGGTGCTGAGTTAAAATTAACCTTCTAATTGACAGTTGACATGAAAAACATAAAAACTATTATATTTCTAATCGCATCAGGTATATCAATCACCGGATGTATGAAAGATCTGAAAAATGATGATTTTTCAGATGATGCTATCAGCGCGACAATAACAGTGACTGTGAATATGCCTGCTGGATATAATTACCCGACAGAAGGGCTCCCTGTATATTTTGTTGATCCAAGTTCAGGCTTAAAGTTCTGTGATACTACAGATGCTGCAGGTGTGGCAACTATAAGAGTTCCTCATGGTGCATATGTTGCTACTACAGAAACCAAACACAGTGTATCCGGTGGTGTTATTTACATCTTTAATGGGACATCTGAAAAAATACGTGTAACACCAAAGGATCCAAGGAGTGTGTCATCTACCATTAATCTCAATGTTTCAAAGGCAGGTCAGATAGTGCTAAAGGAATTATATTACGGAGGATGTATGAATCCTGCTACAGGCAAAAGCTATTCAAAAGATACTTATTTTATCCTTTACAATAATTCAGATGAGGTTGCCTATCTCGACTCACTGTGTTTAGGTGTTGCGGATCCATATAATGCTCCATCAAGCGGAAAACTTTCAAATTGGGTAAAACCTGGCACCACAGAACTTAGAGATTCTGTTCCAATTGCTTCTTTTGGATGGATGTTCCCTGGCAATGGCACATCTTACCCTCTTCAGCCTGGAGAACAGGCGGTTGTTTCGCTAAATGCAATAGATCATACTACAACCAGCATAACATCTGTTAATCTGGGAAAACCTGGCTACTGGGCAGCTTATGATCCACTTCTTACTAGAGGACAGTCTACACCTAATGCAGGAGTGAATCTAATGCAAGGATACTGGAAAGTGGGAACTGCTACATCATGGGTTGTTTCATCACTTAGCCCTGCAGTAATTTTATACACTATGGGCGGTAAAACTCCTGAACAATTTGTAGCAGATACTTACACTTGGAACCCTGGTTATGCAACCAACAGGAACTTTGACTGCTTAATGGTAGACAAGAATCTTGTTATTGATGGTGTAGAGTGTTTCCGTAATGACACTGACTCCAAAAGGCTTAGACCAGAAATTGATAATGGTTACACAAAAACTGATGGCTCCGGACAGGGGCAGAGCGTTCATCGTAAAATAGATGCTCAAGCTACAATAGCTGCAGGGGGCCGAATTGTATACATGGACACAAATAACTCGTCCAACGATTTTGAAAAAAGGGCAACAGCCTCACTGGTTGGTGTAAATTAAACTAAAGAAGATGAAAAATAAATTAATATATACATTAGCAATTGTGGCCATTGCTTTTAATTCAGAAACGCTTTTGGCACAAAAAAACAAAGTATCGGATAAATGCCTGTATTACTTTGACAAGTTGGAAAAAAGTGCACCATGGATAGTGTCTGAAAATGGTGCAGGACTAGTTTTTAATTCTGCACAGAATTTCTCTTCCTTTGGAGCATTCTACGGCTATGATAATGGGGAGTATAAGAATTACTATGATCCTTCTGAATATAATACTTTCGGAATCTCAACAAAATCTTATGTTAAGGTTAAGGACGTCTATTACTTCGGAGAGCTTATCTACGATTATGGGATAAAACAGAATCAGGGATGGCTCGGAACTATATACCCAAATACAACGAATGATCCTATTGTTGACTCTATCCCAGGAAAAGTACTTAGAGAAGATTATTATCTTAATGGCAAGATTGGGTATCCACTTTCAGATCGAGTTTCTATTGGCTTAGGAGTTAATTATCATACTGCTACTGCTGCAAAGCGAACAGATGGAAGAAATAGAAATACTCTCTCCAGTTTTAACATCTCACCCGGAATTGTCTTTAATAAGGGAATATTAAGTCTCGGCATTAATCTTTCATACAAACATGATGTAGAGAGAGTCGATTATGAATATCTTGGTGATGAAACAGGTAAAGCTATTTATTATATGGAAGGCCTATTTTTCTACTATAAGACTGGGATTACAAATACTACTGTCCTCAATAGAGGATACTTCAAAGATTATTTAGGTGGTGCACTGCAAGTGGAGTTGAGAAAGAATAACGTGAAATTTTTCAATCAACTCAAAGTTGACTACAACAATGAAGATGATTATGAGGGTATGAGCCTTTCAAAAAGATACGCATATACTGATGGACTTAAATATGACTATTCAGGAACCCTCTCTGTTATTACAAAATCTATTGACAACTATCTGAAGCTGGGCTTTACAAATAATCAACAGTTTAGTTACAATGTCATTACCAATTATGAGTTAGTACCAAACGAAATTAGCACCTGGAACTATTTCGAGTATGGCAAGACTCTTAGATATATGGTAGATGACACAAGATACGGTGCTGAATATAAGGGATTTTTAAAGCGCCAGGATGGCTGCAAGTGGAATTTCTCATGGATTTTCACATTGGGTGCTAATTACAATAAAGTCAAAAAGGATTATAAAATATACCCAGCCATCTATCATCAGGATTATGAAAACACAGAAATCTACGCCAACATTCTGAAAAACTTCAGAATAAAAGATATAGCTTTGATAGATGTTGATGTTGAAGGAAGTTATGTCAATGGTGACGGAACAATGCTTGAATATAAGAACCCTATAACAACCGGTAGTCTATTGCTTAACAATTCTCTTCTTCAACATGATTTTGCATACAGGACAGCAGACAGGGCAAAAATTGGAGGGGGAATCAAGTACACTCACATTCTCAATGCAACAAAGGGCATAACAGCTTTTTGCAAAGCTTCATACACATACCAATATTTAATTGATGATGGAGGTCTTGACAACATACTCGACGGAGTTCTGCCCGGAACATATAAATCGTTTGTAAATGTGAGTATTGGACTTAATTTCTAATACAAATGTATGTTAAATTAAAGAGGCTGACTTATACAGTCAGCTTCTTTAATTTTATCAAACTTGAAATCAAACCTTCCCGCCAAAATTTTTCATAAACTGAACCCTTTCGAACTTCCTTGGATCCTCAATATTTGAGTAATTCAACGCCCCTTTAAAATCTCTGATACTGTTAAATCCATGCCTATTCATAAAAATAAGAATTTCCTGATTTGCCTCTGAAATAGCATCTGCACCCCTTTTGTAAAGAGCTGTACACATCTGCACAGCTGAAGCCCCGGCAAGAATCTGTTTAATTGCTGTTTCACCTGTATGAATACCTGTACTTGCGGCAAGATCTATCCCAGGAACAAGTGCAGATACAATCCCCATCCATCTTAATTCACGTAAAGACTCTGACTCATTTGAAAAAGCTTCAGCCGGAATAATTTTAAGTTTGTTAATATCTATGTCTGGAGAATAAAACCTGTTGAACATCACTACTCCCTTGGCACCATACGCATTAAGATTATAGACAAAACCGGGAAGATTCGTTACATATCCTGCAATTTTCACGGCAACAGGGATCTTAATCATCCTTGTGACATTTCCTACAACCTCAAGATAGTCCTTTTCAATCTCTGTAGATGTTTTATGAACATTCAAGGGTAAAGAATAGATATTAAGCTCAATCCCATCAACGCCTGTTTGCTCAATCTCCTTTGCATAGGACACCCACTCCCCTTTTGAATAACAATTGATACTTGCAATAACCGGGACAGAAATTTTGGACTTGATTTCTTTAAGAAGATTTAAATATTTCTCAATTGAATATTGACGTATGTAATGATGCAAATAATCTGCAGACTCAGGATAATCACTGCTTCTTGATTTAAGAAAGTCTGCTTCGTTGACAATTTGCTCTTCAAAAAGAGATTTAACTACAATTGCTCCTACTCCCGCCTTCTCAAAAGATTCAATTTTATCTAACTGGGTAGTCAAACCTGAACTTGCCGCAATAACAGGTGACTTAAGCGACATCCCCATATAATTTACTGAAATATTCTCCATAATTTTCAGATTTTAAATTGTTTCCAACACTTTTCTAAGACTGACCTTGTCAGTAATAATATTTCTCAGCTGAGAAATTTCAAATCGCTCCTGTTCCATTGAATCTCTATACCTGAGAGTCACTGTATTATCTTCCAGACTTTGATGGTCAACTGTAATACAATATGGCGTGCCGATTGCGTCTTGACGGCGGTAACGCCTGCCTATACTGTCTTTTTCGTCGTATTGACAACTGAAATCAAACTTTAGATCGTTCATAATATCCCTTGCCATTTCAGGCAACCCATCTTTTTTAATCAAGGGCAAAACTGCAAGCTTGACAGGTGCAATGAAGGCCGGAAATCTCAAAACGACTCTCTCTTCTCCATCAGCAAGTTTTTCTTCACAATAACATGAAGAATAAATGGCAAGAAATGTTCGATCAAGGCCGATTGATGTTTCAATAACATACGGGACATAGCTTTCTCCTGTCTCAGAATCAAAGTACTGTATCTTTTTCCCCGAATATTTCTGGTGTTGACACAAATCAAAGTCTGTCCGTGAATGGATACCTTCAAGTTCCTTAAAACCAAAAGGGAAGTTAAATTCAATGTCTGTGGCCGCATTTGCGTAATGAGCCAGTTTTTCGTGATCATGAAAACGATATTTATCATTTCCAAGGCCAATAGCCTTATGCCATTTAAGACGCTTATCCTTCCAAAATTTAAACCACTCCAACTCCTCTCCGGGACGAACAAAAAACTGCATTTCCATCTGTTCAAACTCTCTCATCCTGAAAATAAACTGCCTTGCCACAATCTCGTTTCTGAACGCTTTACCAATTTGAGCAATACCAAATGGTATTTTTAGCCTCGAAGTCTTTTGAACGTTGAGAAAATTCACAAAAATACCCTGGGCTGTTTCAGGCCTGAGATATATAATATTAGTATCATCGTTAGTATTCCCTAGTTGAGTTGAAAACATTAGATTAAACTGACGTACATCTGTCCAGTTTCTTGTTCCTGAAATAGGGCAGACAATTTCACAATCAAGTATCAACTGCTTGAGAGCAATCAAATCATTAGACTTAAGAGCATCATTCATCCTTTTTGCTACTTCATCAATCTTAGCCTTATGTCTTACTATATTAGGATTGGTTGATACAAATTTTGATTCATCAAACGACTCCCCAAACTTCTTTCTTCCCTTCTCAACTTCCTTCTCTATTTTCTCCTCAATCTTGTCAATATAATCTTCCAAAAGATTGTCAGCACGATATCTTTTTTTAGAATCTTTATTATCGATTAATGGATCATTAAAGGCTCCAACGTGTCCTGACGCTTCCCAGATTTTTGGATGCATAAAGATTGCCGAATCTATCCCAACTATGTTTTCGTTGAGGCGGACCATTGCGCTCCACCAATAAT
Organism: Bacteroidales bacterium; assembly: GCA_018433265.1. The sequence continues at coordinate 3,691 of JAHDRO010000235.1, read as the reverse complement.
TTTTAATATTATTCTTAAGTTCAACGCCAAGTGGACCATAATCATATACAGCACTCAATCCATCATAAATTTCACTTGATTGAAAAATAAATCCATACTCTTTGGCATGAGCTATAAGGCTCTTAAATAAATCCTCCTGTGTCATCTTGTTAATTTGTCAACTTTGTAATTTACAAAATTAGTGCAATTTTAGGATTTTTGATAATTTTGAAGCTCTTACGAAATTTTACATCTCATGAAAAGACTTATTCTTTTATTATTTGCCATTCTTTCTATCAACCTAATTGGTGCTCAAACTTCTACTGCAACTTGGACATTTACACATAAAGACAATAAAGATGGGACTGTTGATTTAATCTTTAAAGCAGAAGTTGCACCACCATGGTATATCTATAGCAGTACCCCGGTTCCCGAAGGTCCTATGCCTACAAAATTTGAAATTAATGAGGTAAAAGGATTTGAAATTGTAGGCACAATGAGAGATATTGAAGAAGGCCAAATGAAGTATGACAAGGCATTCAAGATGGATGTCAAAGTCTTTCATGATACTGCAACATTTATTCAGACCATCAGAAAGCTTACAGATTCAACAATTGTGATAAATGGACTCCTGTCATGGCAAACCTGTAATGGCAAGGAGTGTCTGATAGACGAAACCGATGTGAAATTTGAGATAAAAGGGGTAGAACCATCTCCGGAGCCCTCTATTAAAAACAATAATGAAAGCATCTGGATGTTTCTTTTAATTGCATTTGCGGCAGGACTCGGGGGAGTTTTTACTCCATGCGTATTCCCAATGATTCCTATGACTGTAGGTTTTTTTATCAGCGGTTCAGGTAACAGAAAAAACGGTATAATTAAAGGCATGACATTTGGACTTTCCGTCACACTTATATATACACTTGTAGGTCTTATTGTGGCAGCATTTCAAAGCACTGATACAACAGACATTCTTGGAACTCACTGGATTCCCAATGCACTTTTTGCCCTTCTTTTTATAATTTTTGCAATCTCATTTTTAGGAGCATTTGAAATCACCTTACCTGGCGGTCTTGCTAATAAAGCTGATGCAAAGGCTGATAAAGGCGGAATTATTGCCTCGTTTTTTGTGGCTCTGGCTATGGTTATAGTCTCTTTTTCGTGCACAGGACCATTTGTGGGATCTATACTTGCAGCTGCCGTTTCAGGTGGGGTAACCCTTAAGCCAATACTCGGAATGTTTGTGTTTGGACTTGCCTTTTCCCTGCCATTTGTAGTATTCTCCTTTTTCCCGGCTTTAATGAAAAAGATGCCTAAATCCGGTGGCTGGTTGAATATGGTTAAAGTTGTATTTGCTTTCATTTTGCTTGCATTTAGCATGAAATACCTTTCAGCTGTCGATGCCTGGTTTGGATGGGGAATAATTTCAAGGCCACTGGTAATATCTGTATGGATTGTTATAGCTGCTCTTTTGGGATTTTATCTGCTCGGCAAGATAAGAACTCCACATGATTCAGAAGTTACACATGTAGGTGCTGGAAGAATGATTTCTGCAATTATATCCTTCACTTTTGCAATTTTCTTGATTCCCGGACTTTTTGGAGCTCCGCTGACTTATCTTTCAGCTTTATTACCTGCACCAAGTGCAAATACATTCACAATGTATGCCTCTACTGCTCGAAACGAATCCTCTCAGACTTTTACAAAAGAACCCGCTGTTAATATTGACAATAGTGGCCCGTGTGAACCTGTAAAATACTCAGATCCTGAACATCCAGCGCCATATGGATTAACAGCCTATTATGACATATCTCAGGCTATAGAATGCTCTAAAAGTTTAAAAAAACCGGTATTGTTTGCATTCAAGTCAACCACATGCAGTGGTTGCAAACTCATGGAAGCAACTGTGTGGAGTGATCCGGAAGTCCAGAAAATTCTCAGAGAGGACCTTGTTCTTGCCACTCTGTACGTTGACAATAAAACTGAACTTCCTAAAGAAGAGCAAATCGTATCAAAAATTGATGGAAAAGTTAAAAATACACTTGGCAGAAAAATAAGAGACTATCAGGTATCACATTTTGGAGTTGCATCACAACCTTATTACGTAATTGTAGATCAAAATGAAATTCCTCTGGTTCAGCCTATAGGCGAATGCTCTAAAGAGGAATTCCTTAGTTTTCTCAAAAATGGGGTTGAAAAATATCGGTCAAATAGCCTCAAATAGCTGATCTAAAGGCTTTCTAACCTTTTTTAGAAATTGATGCTTATCTTGAGGTGATCTATACCCCACTGCTCCTATACATGCTGCAGTAAGACCTTTTTGTCTAAGTCCCAAAATATCATCAAATTGAGATTTGTCAAAACCCTCCATAGGACAAATGTCAATATGCTGTTCTGAGGCAGCACAAATAAGTGCTCCCAGCGCTATATAAGCCTGTTTTGCTGTCCAGTTTGAAAGTTGCTCTGGAGTCATCGCCCCTATCATGCCGTTAAGCATATCTCTATACGTATCAGAACTGCCCTCAGGATAATTATTAATTTCAGCACTTAGTCTCAAAAATGATTCAACTTTGTCGGGCCCATATTCTGTGAAGTTTGCAAAAATAAAGAGATGAGAGGCTTCAGTAATTGCAGGTTGTCCAAAAGCTGCTTCACTAAGTTTTTTTCTAATTTCAGGATTTTCTACAATCAACACTTTATATGGTTGCAATCCATATGAAGAGGGTATCAAACTCACTGCTTGTTTCAAATACTCAATTTGATCTTTATTAAGCTTTTTATCTGTATCAAAGCGCTTTGTTGCATAGCGCCATTGTAATCCTTCTATTACATTCATTTTTCAAAATTTTATCGGTCTCTTGATTATTTTAATACATAAAACAAAAAAATTCGATATTGGTTCTATAAAGGTTAAATTTTATGACAAAACAATCTCAAATCAGACTTATCAGGGCAACTCTCAAAAAGTTCTCTTATCGTTTTATTTAAGACAGGATGGATATAATCCGGAAAAATATCAAGAATTGGCAAAAGGACAAATTTTCTTAAATGAGCATAAGGATGAGGAATTATAAGCCTCTCTTCATCAAGTACTCTGTCACCAAAAAAAATTATATCAATATCTATAACACGGGACTCATAATCAGAAATATTACTCTTTCTCTCTCTCCCGAGTTCTTTTTCGATAATATTTAATTCATCCAGCAACTCGATTGGCGACAATTCCGTTTCAAGCAGCATTGCAACATTAAGAAACCAAACCGTTGAATTAAACCCCCAAGGTTCACTCTCATAAATCCGAGAAATTTTAAGAGTTTTATAAGCACAATTACCAATACTATCAATTGCACTCCTTAAGTATTTCAATCTGTCTCCTTTATTGCTGCCAAGTGACAGTATTACTTTTTCCATTTTTAAAGAAACCCCAATTCGAGTTGAGCTTCCTGACTCATTCTGCTTTTGTCCCAAGGCGGATCAAAAACCAATTCAATAACGACATCAGTAACAGAAGGGACATCCATCACAGCATCATGAATGTCTTGCAGAAGATCATCCATTATAGGACAATTGGGCGCAGTAAGCGTCATCTTTATAAAAACCTTGCCACTGTCATCGACTTTTAAATCATAAATCAATCCAAGGTCATAAACGTTGACGGGTATCTCAGGATCATATACCTGTTTGAGCGCTAAAACAATGTTCTTTTCAACTG
>JAHDRO010000168.1 GCA_018433265.1 Bacteroidales bacterium | reverse complement strand
TATCCTTTTTAATGTTTTCTCTGATCATCTCAATAGGAGCAATTGCCCAGCCCCTTATGAGGATCTCCCCGGAAAAGGCCGGTTTCGATGCAAACAGATTGATGAATGCCGATCGCGTCATCAACGAATCTATCAGTAAGGGCGATATCCCCGGCGCTGTACTTGCCGTTGTAAGAGACGACAAGATGGTGTATATCAAAGCGTATGGCAACAAGTCAGTTTATCCGACTGTTGAAAAAATGGAAACAGCCACAATTTTTGACCTTGCCTCGGTGAGCAAATGTTTAGGAACTACCCTGTCATTTATGCAACTTGTCGAACAGGGAAAAGTTCGTTTAACAGACAATGTTGCTATGTACATCAAGGGCTTTAAAGGATATGTCGACACATTGACGGGCAAAACAATAGATATACGAATAGTAGATCTCATGACTCACTCCTCCGGACTGCCAGCATATGCCAATATAGACGAACTTATGGCAAAATATGGTGCTCCCAGCCCTGAAGCATTAATGGATTATATCTCAACATGCAAGAGAGATTTTAAGCCAACTACCAACTTTCAATACAGTTGTCTTAATTTCATTACACTACAGAATATACTTCAGAACATTACAGGGATGAAGCTATGTGATTATGCGAAGCAAAATGTATATGATGTTTTGGGACTCAAAAATACTTTTTACAACCCGGATGAAGCATATTTCAAAAATATAGCTCCTACTGAGAAACAAAAAGATGGGACAGTTCTGCTCGGAAAAGTTCACGATCCACTTGCAAGAATTTTCAATTTCGGGAATTCGGGAAATGCAGGTCTATTCTCTAATGCAGAGGACATGGCTGTAATGGCTTCAGCAATAATGAATGGAGGAGAATATAATGGAAAAAGAATTCTTGGAAAGCTAACAGTAGAAACAATGATCTCCATCCCTCCAGGATTTGAGCACTTGGGAAGAGCCCTCGGCTGGGACCTCTACTCTTCTTATGCCTCAAACAATGGTAATCTTTTCCCTTATGGCAAGACTTATGGCCATACAGGTTACACAGGCACATCCATTGTTATAGACCCTGTAGATAAGGTTGCAGTAATACTCCTGACAAACCGTGTTCATCCCGAAGATAAGGGAGGTGTTGTAAGACTTAGAGCATTAGTAGCAAATGCAGTAGCAGGAGCTATTATAAAGTAGAAGATAATATAAGATCAGCTAATACAATAGCAGTGGCGGCTTCGACAACTACCGGAACTCTCAGAGCAAAGCAGGTGTCATGCCGCCCTTCTATTTTAAGCTCTTCAATATTCCCGGTGGCAAAATTTAATGTCTGTTGACTCTTTGAGATACTCGAAGTTGGTTTCACTGCCACTCTAAACAAAAGATCATTTCCATTTGATATGCCCCCATTAATGCCTCCCGCACCATTTTTTGATGTTTTCCCCCTGGAATCTACTATAGGATCGTTATGCTCAGACCCTCTCATGAAAGCGGCAGCAAAACCATCACCAAATTCTATCCCGCGGATGCCGGGAATCGCAAATATTATATGTGAAAGAAGTGATTCCAGTGAGTCAAAAAAAGGCTCTCCAAGACCGACAGGCATATTAGTAACTGTACACTCTATTATACCTCCAAGAGAATCTCCCTCTTCTCTTGTCTTTTGAAGAAGTAACTCCCAATCTTCTGTGTCTTCTACGCCTCCAACATTGATAAGATCAGCCTTAACCAATATCTTTCCAAGTATCTTCTTTGCAACCACACCTGCCGCTACCAGAGTAAGAGTTATTCTCCCGGAATGATGTCCTCCGCCTCTTAAATCCACATAACCTCCGCTTTTTATCAATGAGACAAAATCAGCGTGACCCGGCCTGGGAATGTCAGCAAAATTTAAGTAATCAGAGGAGCGGGTATTATCATTGCTGAATAAAATGCCAATCGGCGCACCTGTAGTAAAGCCTTTATAAACGCCACTGACAATTTCAGGAATATCTTTCTCTATTCTGGGAGTAGTACCTGACTTCCCCCCACTCCGCCTCGCAAGATCCTCAAGAAAATCATCTGAAGAAAGCGAAATTCCAGCAGGAATCCCATCCAATATCAAACCTATTTTCTCGCCATGGGACTCTCCAAAAATGGAAATCCTCAAGTTTCTGCCAAAACTATTCATAAAATAATGAAAATGAAATTGTCTATTTAAAATTACTCATGAAGTCAGGAAAAGACTTTGAAATACAGTTTAAATCATCAAGGAAAACATTTTCTTTGATTTTCAACCCTGCAGTAATGATTGCCATGGCTATTCTGTGATCATTGTGAGATGAGCAAAGACCACCATGAAGTTGAGTACCCCTTACAATCATCCAATCTCCGTCTAAATCTATATCAGCTCCCAGTTTAGTAAACTCTGTATATAAACTTTCAGCCCTGTTACTCTCTTTATTTGACAGCCTTTAATTCCCTTTATTCTGCTCTCCCCCTCGCAGTTTAATGCAAGGACCACCAAAGAAGGAAAAAGATCAGGTGCATTAGTGGCATCAAACTCAAACGGCAAAAGGGTGCCTTTTGGTTTAAGAAGATCTATCTTAGAACCAAGAATAACCTCTTTTGTGCTGTCTTCCTTAAACGCACAT
>JAHDRO010000131.1 GCA_018433265.1 Bacteroidales bacterium | reverse complement strand
ATTGTATTTAAACAGTTTCTGCTTTGGTTTTAGACTACATGATAAAGAATTATTTCTGCCCGATTTTCTCAAATATCTATTCAGAGACGATAAAATAAGAAAGCAAATTGCACAAACTGCAAATGGAGTTACCAGATTCAATGTATCAAAAAAACGATTTGCAAAAATCCAAATTCCTATTCCTCCTCTCCCCGTACAAGAAGAAATTGTAAATATTCTCGATAAATTTACAGAATTAGAAGCAGAATTAGAAGCAGAATTAGAAGCACGGCGTAAACAATACGAATACTACCGCAACCAATTATTAACTCCCGTAGAGGTGGATGGCAAATGGTTGATGAACGGAAAAGAAGTCGAGTGGAAAACATTGGGAGAAATATGCAAATTTTTGAATGGTAAAGGTCATGAAAAAAATATAGTTGAGGAGGGAGATTACATTGTTGTAAATTCAAAATTTATATCAACGAGTGGTTTGGTTAAAAAATATTCAAAAAAACAAATTACCCCGATTTATAAAGATGATATATTAATGGTAATGAGTGATTTGCCAAATGGTAAAGCATTAGCAAAATGTTTTTTGGTAGATAAAAATGACACATATACTTTAAATCAAAGGGTATGTGCTTTGACAATAAAAAATAATGATGAAGTGACTTCAAAGTATTTATATTATGTTTTAAATCGGAATAGAAATCTATTGAAATATGATAATGGGGTTGATCAAACAAATTTAAAGAAAGATAATATATTACAAATTCAAATCCCTATCCCCCCTCTTTCCGAACAAAATCGCATAGTGGAAATACTGGATAAATTCGATAGATTGGTGAACGATATTTCCGAAGGATTGCCTGCCGAAATCGAAGCACGCCGCAAACAATACGAATACTATCGCGGCAAATTATTGTTGTTCCAACCCGTCACTGCGGGCTTGACCCGCAGTCCCCAAAATAACGGAGAGTAAAATGAGTAGAACCGGTTTTATCTATTTTATGAGCAATACTTATAACAACGTACTCTACGTCGGAGTTACGAATGATT
>JAHDRO010000397.1 GCA_018433265.1 Bacteroidales bacterium | reverse complement strand
TAAAAAATGTATCTTTGCTGCTTAATAATTTATGCATCATGAAAGCAATCGTTTTCCCCGGACAAGGGGCTCAATTCAGTGGCATGGGAAAAGAGCTTTATAATTCATATCCCGAAGCCAGAGAACTTTTTGAAAGAGCTAATGAGATTCTTGGATTCAGAATAAGTGAGATAATGTTTGAAGGAAGTGATGAAGAACTCAAACAGACAAAGGTTACGCAACCTGCAGTTTTTATTCACTCTGTAATACTATCAATATGTCATAAGGATTTGATGCCTCACATGGTTGCTGGTCACTCTTTAGGAGAATTTTCTGCTTTAGTTGCTGCTAAAGCCATTTCTTTTGAAGACGGTTTGAAACTAGTTGCTGCAAGAGCATCCGCCATGCAAAAAGCTTGTGAACTGGAACCCTCTACCATGGCTGCAATTCTTGGCCTCGATGATGAAATTGTTGAACAAGTATGCTCTTCTATCCAGGGAATTGTTGTGCCTGCAAATTATAACACCAAAGGTCAGCTCGTAATATCCGGTTCAGTAGATGCAGTCGCCAAAGCGTGCGAAGCCCTTAAGGCTGCGGGAGCAAAGAGAGCACTGCCCTTGGCGGTTGGTGGAGCTTTTCACTCACCTCTTATGGAACCAGCAAGAAAAGAACTTGCAGAAGCCATAGCTGTGACATATTTTAACAAACCTGCATGTCCAATTTATCAGAACGTTGATGCCAAACCTCATACTAGCCCCGAAGAAATCAAGGAAAATCTGATTAGCCAGTTGACTTCTCCTGTAAGATGGAGGCAAAGCATCGAAAACATGTGGGCAGATGGTGCAAGAGAATTTATTGAACTTGGCCCTGGAAATGTCCTCCAGAATATGATTAAAAAGATACTCCCTGAGAGTACAACAGGCGGTTATCAATAGCAAATTAACGTATTACAAATTTATAGAGTAAGGACACATCTTCTCTTTTAGAAAGATCGGGATTGTGTTCTGAAATATAATTTTCAATTTCAGGATATTTTTTTGGATAAAATTTCTTAAGTGTTGGTTTGTTAACAGGGAAGAGTTTCCCGTCTTTAACCAAAAAAACATGCTCTTTGTAGTTAAATGGAACTGAACCAGACCATAGACCTTTCTCAATCTGATAATAAAAATTATCTTCAGTCGAAACAATATTGTTCATGGAGGCTATATCATTTGTAATTCCGAAAACCCCCTCCTGGACTTTCCTTCCAAAGGTGATTTGCCTTACAACGCCCAGACTTGTCTCTCCGTCAGTATCTAATATCTGGACATAATTATTTTTAATTTTCAAAAAAAGGTAACCGCCGGCACTAAGAGATACAACCATATCTTCAGCCGCAACAGTCACTGTATCGCCTTTCTCATCAATCATCCTTAAAGTTTGGGAACAATTGTCAATATTGAAAATACCGGAATAACTTCTACGATCTTTAAGCATAATTATACCCTTTGAAAATGAAGGCATCGCATACCTGTTTTTTTTAAACAATTCACTGTCGGCAATTTTCCCGTTTTGAACTTTCAGAATGCCGTCCTGGGCAAAACCGATTCTAACAGACAAACTGAGTATAATTGCTATTAGACAGGTGTTTGCAACAATTCTTTTAATATTCCATTCATCTTTCATATAGGATTTATCTTTATGGTTTATAGTGGCATGAATTTAGCAAAATAAACTTTATATTATAAAATAAATGACTAATTTTGTAAAGTAGATAAAATGCTAAAACCTATACCATTCATAAAGGAGTTTGAGACAGAAACAGAGTTCTTTCCGGCAAAGTCCTTCATTGTTGACTTTGCCGCGGTGATATTTTTAAAGATATAAATATCGGTCAGTAATACAATTGTGTTACCGGCCTTTTTAATTTTATATATTATCCTGTTCTAAAACACAATAACAATCAATATAAATCTATAATAAAAAAGCCATGGCAAAGGAAAAAAAATTTATTACCTGTGATGGTAACTACGCCGCAGCACATGTTGCCTATCTTTTCAGCGAACTTGCAGCAATTTACCCTATTACTCCATCTTCTCCGATGGCAGAGTATGTCGACGAGTGGAGCGCCTTCGGAAAGACAAATCTTTTTGGAGAGAAAGTGAAAGTTGTTGAGATGCAAAGTGAGGGGGGTGCAGCGGGTGCGTTACACGGAGCACTCCAGGCAGGTGTACTGGCTACAACATTTACAGCTTCTCAAGGTCTTTTATTGATGATTCCGAACATGTATAAAATTGCTGCAGAATTGCTTCCAACAGTTTTTCATGTATCTGCAAGAACATTGGCGACACATGCTCTGTCAATTTTTGGAGATCATTCTGATGTGATGGCTACCAGACAGACAGGTTTTGCAATGATAGCATCAAGCAGTGTCCAGGAAATCATGGATCTTGGCGCTGTAGCACATCTCTCTACTCTAAAGTCTAAAATACCTTTTGTACATTTCTTTGACGGGTTCAGAACTTCACATGAAATCCAGAAAATTGAAATGCTCGACCAAGAGGCATTAAAGGCAATGATAAGTGAAAAATCTCTGATAGCTTTTAGAAACAAAGCTCTCAATCCTGTTAGGCCTGTAACAAGAGGTACCGCACAAAATCCTGATGTTTTCTTCCAGGCAAGAGAAGCTTGCAACCCGTTTTATGATGCTGTCCCCGACATAGTTGCCAGATATATGGGCGAGATAAGCGAGTTGACCGGAAGACATTATTTGCCTTTTGACTATTATGGAGATCCTGAAGCTGAAAATATTATAATAGCAATGGGGTCAGTTTGTGAAACCATTAAAGAATCAGTCGATTATCTGACTGAAAAAGGAGAAAAAGTTGGCCTTCTCACAGTTCGTCTTTACAGGCCATTCTCTGCTAAATATTTCTTCCGTGCTTTACCTAAGAGCGTTAAAAAGATAGCCGTACTGGACAGAACTAAAGAACCGGGTTCGACAGGAGAACCTCTCTACCTCGACATCAAATCTGTGATTGCAGACCAAGGTGTCAAAATGCCTTTGATTATTGGCGGTCGTTACGGACTCTCTTCTAAAGATACAAGTCCTGCTCAAATACTTTCTGTTTTTGAAAATCTT
>JAHDRO010000166.1 GCA_018433265.1 Bacteroidales bacterium | reverse complement strand
AGAATGCATTCGGTTCGTACGGAATGTCATCCATAGCATTCATATCATGAACTTTAGCTTCCGTGATATGAATATAAGTCGGAATCTGAGTCACAACGTCAAACAACGTATGAACTTTGATCCCACCCTTTGTCTGTCGAAAGAATGCCCACTGGAACAAACTCAAACAGAGATCAATGGTCGTGGAGTCAAACGCATAGAACTTTCCATGCAGGATGAACTCCCTGTCAAGCCTCTTGCTCTGTGCAAGGTCGATCATATAGTAGGCGAACTCCTCGAATATCCTGTAATCCCGGTTGGCGTTTGCATAAGAGACATTGCTAAGCTTTATGTCTCCAGTGCCAAATCCGAGATGGTAACTCTTATTCTTGATGGCATCAATGATGCAGATGACCTCTCGAAGGCTGTCGCAGCTGGAAAGTTGTCCGAACATCATCACAAGAAGCTGGTTCCAGCATGTGAACGTCTTCACATACTTGTCTCCACCATACTTCTTGACGATTCCATCAAATATTCGCTTTGGCAAAAACTCAACGAGTTGACTGAAAAGGTACTTTCCGCTATTCATGCATGTCTGGATTATATTCAGACTGCAAAGATGGAGAATCAATTCAAATCGACACGCGCTGTTTTTGCTTATAACTAATTGTATAACTACGTATTACAAAGAACTAATTTATTTTTCTTTGGACACTAATGATAACAAATATAAAATAATGTCTTATGTGACTTGGAACAACAAAATATTGTTATTATGACATGAAATAGATGTTATTTTAAAATTTAAAAATCAAAATCGAACAAATTAAATCAATAATCAGACAAATAACATATAAAGCAGGTTCAAAAGGATAAATATTGTAGTATTTTCGAAAAAAAATCACAGTTATGAAAACACCTTATTCGAGCATTGCTCTTTTGGAAATGGAGGCACTTTTTGAAAACAGAAAAATTTATCTTAGAAGTGAGATAACTCCCTCTCTTATAGCTAATCTTCTTAAAATTAAAAGACGGAAGCTTGAGGGGATTGTCAATAATTCTTTTGGACTTTCGCTAGATAATATTGTCAATATGTATAGACTTCAGTATGCAAGGCAATTATTGATCTCAGGAGAGAAATATGACTCATTATGGGAGAAGTCGGGTTTCAGTTCAAGAGTTGATATGGAGAGAGCCTTT
>JAHDRO010000382.1 GCA_018433265.1 Bacteroidales bacterium | reverse complement strand
TCGATGGTATCTGACTGCGGACTATCATTTTTTGCATCAAGGATGTTATCCACAAGCAATTCTATGTGCGAAACAATTGGCTCGGTGGCAGGGGTAATAGGTGGACAAATTTTTGCAAATTCATCAATAATTTTCTCATCATAATAATAAGTATATTGTGATTTTGAACTTCTAGGATTATGAATTCTCTTATATACAAGCTGATTATCATACCTAATCCATAAATATTTCTTGATTTTTTCAAAATAAACTTGTCGAATATGAGGTAATCTTTCTTTTACTTTTTCTTTTAATTGTTGATAGGTTAGTGTAAAATTATCCGGTATCTCATTATTATAAATTGTCTTTTCCTTAATTAATACAATTCCCATGTTTTTTAACTGTTCTTTTTGTTCATCCGTTAAATCTTTTTCATTAATAAATTTTAACGGGAGCGTATCTTTAGATTCGTGGTTCTTTACTTGAATCAATACCGCTTTATAAGCATATTCCGGAGATTCGAAAACATCAGAAGAAAGAGAAGTTCTAAATGATTTAATAAATTCAACAATTTCGAGAGCATTTTTCTTTTTTAATTCACTATTAGTTGCTTCAAAAAGATTTTTATTGCTTTTAAACATTTGTATTGTAAAAGATAGCAAATAATCCATGCTATGCTTATCTCCAAAATATTCTTTTAGAAAATTATTAAAATTCAAAATATTTGCTTGACATTCTGCATATAAGTTTGGATCAAGTTCAGGAATGTTTCGATGTACAATCATATTTCTAATCATGGAAAAAAATTCCAAATTTTTTCTTACAGGATGATTTGATTCGGATTTATAGAAGTTATTTAAGCATTCAGAAAGTTCCCACCATTTATTTTCTTTTATGATTTTTCCATCTGATAGTTTTATGGGCATTTTTTTATATCGAGATCTTCTACCATTTTCTTTTTCCTTACAAAACGGCTTAATTTTATTTTTAAAAAAATACGCATGAAAGAGGCTTGTCCAAGCAATGCACATCATAGTAATAAAACCTTCTGATTTAAAACTAACAGCAGGTTTATTATAAAATTCTATTGCCAGCAAAGCTGAATCTTTGGCTTTCTGTAAAAGCTGTTTTACTATTACGGGTTCTCCTCTCATATGTACCTCCTTTCATTATTTTAAATATATCTCTTCCACAAAGTTATCTAATTCTTTTTGTATTTTATCCAACTCCCTTTCGGCTAACAGCTCACTTATTTTTCCTGAAAACTTATCTTTTTGTATGGCTACTGCCCGATTGAATATATTTTCAAAAACGTGTAATTGCTCTGCATTGGGAATAATGATAGGTAATTGCCGAGCATCGTTGATCTGAAAATGTGATGTAGAATTAATAAATATATCAACATATTTACTTAATAATGAAGAATTTATAAGACAAACAAATAATATATCTGGTAAATATGTCTTTGTAAATAATGACATTGTTAAAACATCATAAATGCCGCTCTCTTTTATTCTTGCTTTAAGATATGTAGAATTTACATCCGTCCAGCAAAACCCTTCTCTAAAATAGAATTGATAACCTTGCCATCTGGCTTTGGGATCAGTTTGAAGGATTTTCACATTCTCTTTATTCCAATCAATATAATAAGGTGTGGGAGCATACCAGCGGTTGCCGTCCTTGTCGCCCTTGTCATAAGGAACGAAAGTCCTCTCGCTTATAATTCCATTCAGCTTTTCATCGTCTGTCAGGCTATTCACGTCGGCTATTTCAGTAGGACTGACAATGCGATAGAGCCAACCTTGCCCGAAAACATCCCGACCATAGCTTTCTTTCAGTTCATCAAACAGCTTTCGAATGTCTGTTTCATCCAGTGTATCTAAAAATCGAATGGCATCGCTTTTATTGTTGATTTGGTTTTCACTACAAAACCGGGCGGCCAGAAGCAGTTTCTCGGGGCGTTGCTTTTTTATGTTTTCAGCCCATTTCGTTCCTTCCAAAACGCCGATATATTTCCCATTATTGGCGGTAGCCAATCCTTGTCCTCCTTCGGT
>JAHDRO010000324.1 GCA_018433265.1 Bacteroidales bacterium | reverse complement strand
GCCAAGCCAAAAAAGAAACATCGCTTGGGCTTAATATTACTCATTATCCTGGTAATATTGATAATAATTATAGCTTTAATGGTGCTCTTCAAGGAAGAGATAAGACCTGTTTGGGAATGGATTCTCTATTCAAGAGAGGAAAGAGAGCTGTAAAGATTCCTGTAAAATTAAGTTGCTAATTGGATCCAAATAATTATATTTCAAGCCATTTATCCAATCACACTTCCATTTGCGACAACCTCTTCTGGTGATACTATCCTCATCTTGCCGTTCTTCTCTTTTGCCATCAGAATCATCCCTTTTGACTCAATACCTTTTATCTTTCGAGGAGTAAGATTTGCAAGGATGCAGATCTGCTTTCCTATCATCACTTCTGGGGTATAATATTCAGCAATACCTGACACTATTGTCCTGACATCTATACCAGTGTCAATAGTGAGTTTAAGGAGCTTGTCAGTTTTCGGGACTCTTTCAGCTTCGAGGACTGTGGCAGTTCTAATGTCCATCTTCATAAAATCTTCAATAGAACATTCCTCTTTTTGAGGTTCAACTTCTGGAGAGGAGATGTTGACTGCTGTAGACTTTTTATTAGCAGCCTTTGTAGCTTCAAGTTTTGCAATTTGTGCAGCTATCACATCATCTTCGATTTTATCAAATAAAAGCTTAGCTTCATTTAATTGATGTCCGACAGACAAAATGGCGTCACTGCCAAGCTTGTCCCACTTTAGCTGTTCGATATTCAGCATTTGAGACAGTTTAAGTGTTGAATGAGGCATGAACGGTTCTAATGCTATAGACAGACTGGCACATATTTGCAATGAAACGTTCAGAATAGTTGCCACTCTATCCATATCTGTTTTGGCAACTTTCCAAGGTTCAGTATCTGTCAGGTATTTGTTTCCCAATCTTGCCAGGTTCATAGCCTCTTTCAAGGCTTCGCGAAACTTGAAATTCTCCAGATTTTCCTCGATAGCCTTTTTTATTTGTGGAATTTGAGCAAGAGCCTCTGTGTCCAAAGGAGTTAAAGTATAGATAGCAGGCACTTTGCCTCCGAAATATTTATGAGTCAAAACTACTGAACGATTGACAAAATTGCCAAAAATTGCGACCAACTCGCTATTGTTCCTGGTCTGGAAATCTTTCCAGGTAAAGTCGTTGTCCTTAGTCTCGGGAGCATTTGCACATAAAACATATCTTAGAACATCTTCCTTGCCGGGAAGCTCTTCGAGATATTCGTTAAGCCATACTGCCCAATTGCGGGATGTGGATATTTTATTGCCTTCGAGATTAAGGAACTCATTTGCAGGAACATTTTCGGGAAGGATAAATCCATCACCGTATGCTTTCAGCATTGCCGGAAACATTATACAGTGAAACACGATATTGTCCTTACCAATAAAGTGAACCATTTTAGTGTCTTCACTTTTCCACCACTTTTCCCACTCATCAGGCATTAACTCTATGGTATTTGATATATATCCAATAGGAGCGTCAAACCATACATAGAGAACCTTTCCTTCTACTCCTTCAACGGGAACCGGGACACCCCAGTCAAGATCCCTGCTGACAGCTCTTGGTTGCAATCCCCCATCGAGCCAGGACTTGCACTGACCGTAGACATTGCTTTTCCACTCTTTGTGACCTTCAAGTATCCACTCTTTGAGCCATGATTCATATTGGTCGAGAGGAAGATACCAGTGCTTTGTGAGCTTCATTACAGGAGGATTACCACTTAGTGCAGATCTGGGATTTATCAGTTCGTTGGGGCTCAGTGTACAGCCACACTTTTCGCATTGGTCCCCATATGCGTTTTCTGCACCACACTTCGGGCATGTTCCAATAATATATCTATCGGCAAGGAACTGTCCCGCTTCTTCATCAAAAAACTGTTCACTCTTTTTTTCTATAAATTTACCATCATCATAAAGTTTTTTAAAAAAAGCTGATGCAGTCTTGTAATGTATTTTGGAAGTTGTTCTGGAGTAAATGTCAAAACTAATACCGAGACCCTCGAAAGATTTCTTGATGATTTCATGATACTTATCTACAATCTGTTGTGGAGAAACTCCTTCCTGTCTCGCCTTAATGGTAATTGGAATACCGTGTTCATCAGAGCCACAGACAAATCTAACATCCTCACCACGCATTCGAAGATACCTCACATAAATATCAGCTGGCACATATACACCTGCAAGATGACCAATGTGAACAGGACCGTTAGCGTATGGAAGCGCTGCAGTAACAAGATGTCTTTTAAAGCTCTTTTTCATTTTAAGGAATATATTTTATTAGTCGGCAAAGATAAAAAAAATGTCAAATATTAAGCCGCTTGAGTTCTTTGGAAAGAGAGTTGCGGATATGCATAAGTATTTGGAGCTTTCTCAGCACTTCGTTCTGCTCATCTACAGATGCTCCCTCATTTTGGCCTTTTTCGAGTTCTTCACATAACTTTTTGTAAGCCAGAGATGTGATTTTGGCTTTGTATACCAGAATAGCTTTTGGTACACTCTGACTCAGTACGTTTTCTTCGGGGATTAAGGTTTTTGTTAATTGTTTGATATTT
>JAHDRO010000267.1 GCA_018433265.1 Bacteroidales bacterium | reverse complement strand
TAGCTTTAACTGTTGCAGTTGGAGCAGAGTCTGAACTACTTCTAAGCATAAGGGAAGGCAAAATCAAAATGACTTATGAAAAGTTAGCAACTACTGTAAATAAGCTCTTGTTTACAATGCTAAAAGTTGATGAAGCTCAAATAAAAGAAATCAATGAAGAAGCTAAAAAAATTGCAAACGCTATAAAAATTGAGGAAGTAATATCTCATTTAAAAGAGAATTGTAAGTGGGCAAGGGAATGACCTTGCTCTTTTTTATTGTTTAATTTTAGGCAAGCCTAAATAATACTTGGTAAAGTTCTATAGTAGTAATATAATAAAGTTAACAGATTAGGCGTGACCAATTATAGTTTTTAAACCTGAAAGGAGAGATGAAAATGCTTTACGGTTATGCAGGTAAAATGTTATTTATCGATTTGTCGATCGGAGATATCGAGGAAAGAGAAACTCCAAAAGAACTTGCTGAAAACTTCATCGGAGGCTATGGTTTTGGCGCTAAAATTCTTTACGATATGATGAAACCCGGCACTGACCCACTTGGTCCAGATAGTGTAATCGGTTTTATAACTGGTCCAACAAGCGCCACAAAAGCTTGGTTTGGTGGCAGATACACCGTTGTAAATAAATCCCCGATAACTGGCGGATGGAATGATGCAAATTCAGGGGGATACTTTGGACCTGAATTGAAAAAGGCAGGGTATGATGCTTTGTTTATCAAAGGAATATCTCCAAGGCCTGTGTACATCTACATCAATGACGGAAAAGTTGAGATAAGAGATGCGTCTCATCTATGGGGAATGGATACAAAAGAAGTTTGGGAAGCATTAAAAGAAGAAACTGGCGAGCCAAAAGTAAGAGTTACTGCAATTGGTCCTGCAGGTGAGAGAGTTTCATTGATTTCTTGCCCTATAAACGATGGGCATCGTGCTCCAGCTAGAGGTGGAACTGGTCCAATAATGGGTTCTAAAAAATTGAAGGCTATAGCAGTAAGAGGAACTAAAGATATCCCTGTAGCTCACCCAGATAAAGTACTAGAAATTAATAAAAAAGTAACCGAGGCTATGAAAGACAATCAAATGGCACAGGCATTTGGAACTTATGGGACTGGCGTAGGCACTCCTGCTTCAGCTTTAAATGGGGATTCTCCTGTTAAAAACTGGGCTGGTGTAGGTGTAATTGACTTTGGTGAAGAAAAAGCAGAAAAAATGGGTTCAATCGCGCTCGATAGATACAAGACAAAGAAATACAACTGTGCTAGTTGCCCACTTGGTTGTGGCGCAGAATACGAAGTCAACGATGGAAGATGGCCATTAGGGCCAACCGAAAGACCTGAATACGAAACTGCTGCTGCGTTTGGAAGCACTATGCTCTGTGGAGAACCTGACGCAATGTTAAAATGCAATGAAATCTGCAACAGATATGGTTTTGACACAATTTCAGCCGGTATGACTATAGCATGGGCAATGGAATGCTATGAAAGAGGCATATTGTCAAAAGAGGAATTAGATGGCATTGAATTGACATGGGGCAATGGCGAGGCAATAGTGAAAATAATGGAGAAAATGGCTAATGGAGATGGTTGCGGTGCGATCTTAGCTCAAGGTTCTGCATATGCTGCAAATTACTGGAATAAAGGCAAAGAATATTTACAAACCGCTTCTGGTATTGAACTCCCAATGCATGACCCACGGCATTCTCCCGGTTTAGCTAGAACATATAAATACGACCCAACTCCTGGTAGACACGTAAAAGGCGGCATTGGTGGAGCTCAAATGCTAGCACCAATTAGTGAAGAAAATTTCATCTTTGAAGGCACTGGTCCAATGGATTTAAGTATGACAGTTTTTACAGAGGTATTAAATGCATCTAGCATGTGCTATTTCAGCACACTTTGCGCACCACCAGAGACAGTTTATGAGTACATTGCTGCTATAACAGGTATGAACTTTGATCAGCAAGCAGCATTTAATGCAGGACTTAGAATATTTATGATGAGATATGCATTTAATTTAAGAGAAGGTATAAAACCAAAGGATATGACTCTAACAAAGAGAGCAATTGGAGATCCTCCACTTGAAGCTGGGCCATTAAAGGGATATACTGTAGATGTAGAAAAGTTAGGTCAAAATTTCTTTAAGGAAGCTGGAATCGATTTTGATACTGGTTTGCCAGATAAAGCTGTCTTAAAAAGACTTGGATATTTAGATGAAGTGATAAAAGATATTTACGGAGAAGATAAATAGATGATAGTAAAACTAAAATATATGGGCGTTGTCCATGATGGAATGCCTGATGTATTGGAATTAGAAGAAGGCGCAACTGTGAAAACTCTTAAAAATGCCCTCAAGGATGCATCTTCAATTGATATAAAGCCAATCATAGCTAATGCGTCTTTTATAGTGAACAATGTATACGCAGATGAAGACACGATATTGGAGGACAACTCTCAAGTTATTGTGCTAACACCTCTTGGTGGAGGTTAAAAAATCAAGTATAAGCTCATCAATTGATGAGCTTATACTATAATCTAATTAGGAGTGTAATTATGGAAAGATACCTTAGGAATATGAATATGCTTTCACTGGAAGAGAATGAAAGCTTGGGTAAATATAAAGTCTGTGTAATCGGTTGCGGTGGTTTAGGCGGTTATGTAATAGAAATGCTCGCTCGCCTTGGCATAGGTACAATAAGTGCAGTAGATGGTGATATATTCGAAGCCACTAACTTAAACAGGCAACTATTTTCAACTGTGAGTAATTTAGGTCAAAATAAAGCTCTAGCAGCTAAACTCAGAGTAAGCAAAATCAATCCTTTAGTCAAAGTAAATAGCGTTAGTACAAATATCACAGAAGATAATTACCAAGATATCTTAAAAGGTCATGATGTGATTGTCGATGCAGTTGATGACATAAAGACGAGGTTTTTAATTCAAGATTTTGCAAGAGAGTTAAATATTCCTATGGTACATGGTGCTATATCTGGCTGGTATGGACAAGTTTCAACTATTATGCCAAATGACAATACTTTAAATCTAATCTACAAAAGAGCCGAAAGTGTAGAAAACAAGTTAGGCAACCCTTCTTTCACACCTGCTTTGGTAGCGGCTGTAGAAGTAAGCGAAGTTTTAAAGATATTGATTAAAAGAGGAGAAATTCTCAGAAATAAGCTACTCTTAATTGACACTTACACTCAATCCTACACTGTTGTTGAATTGAGAAACAACTGATTTATGAAATTTTATCAAAATTAGTGTAGACATTTAATCTTTTACCCCTCACGAATCCTACTAATGTGATGTTCAAAGCTCTAGCCAATTCTATTGCATATGATGTTGGAGCAGAATGGGAAACTACCACAGGTATTGCTCTTTTTGAAGTCTTTGCGATCAATTCATGAGATATTCTGCCGGATGTAAGGAGGATTTTGTCGCTATAATCGACTTTGTCTAAATCTGCTCTGCCAAGCACTTTGTCTATTGCATTGTGCCTGCCGATGTCTTCATAAAAATACAATATGTCTTGTGCGTTTGCCAAACCCGCAGAATGCACACCCCCTGTTTCAATAAACAGCTTGGAGCTCTTGTTGAATTTATCCATGAGCAGAAATATGTCAGAAGCTTTAATTGAAAAATCATTATTGATTTTTTTGCTCTTTATAGAATCAATTACATTGTGAAATATAGGTGCATTTCCACAGCCTGAACTTATCAATCTCTTGTTCAATAGAGATTGTTTTAATGTTTTATCTTCATAAGTAGTCGCTCTCGCCTCAAGAGTTCTCTCGTATATTTTTACGTCTATTATCTCATCGATTGTATTTATAATGCCTTCTGAAATCAAAAATCCAACTGTCAATTCATAGAGGAAATCTGGACTAATCATCAATGTGGCAATTTCTATGTCATTGACAAAAATAGTGAAAGGCTTTTCAACAGCTACAAAGTCATTCTCTAAAGAAGTTAAATTGTCTTTTATCTTAATTATTTCGACTTCTCTTTTTGTAGTTAAATCATCAAACTCTGAAACTCTCATATATTTTCAAATCCTCTTTTGTGTTTAAGTTTAAAAACATACTCCAATCAGGACTCATTCTCAATGCTTTTTTATAGGATATATACGTGGTGTCCACTGTTTCAAGCAGAGTCTTTATATCCCTTTTATTTCCCTTGAGATACGTTTCTATTGGTTTTATCAAATCTTTAGAATAGAATCCGTTGAATGGTTCTATGCCTATTCTAGCTTTTGTAACCACGGCATAGCTCTGCTTTCTCTTAATTAAATCCATCATATAGCGAATGTAATCTAAATTCACTATTGGCATATCACAAGCTATAAGATATGAGTATTTGGATTTGGATTCTTTTAGTCCAATGTGAATACCTGAAAGAGGGCCTTTATCTTTTATCTCATCGCTTACAACTCTTATATATTCTTTGTCATATTCATTTGGTTTGTTTGTAACTATTAAAAAATCATCAAATATAGGTGATAATTTTTCTATGAGCAGGTCAATATTCGATTTATCTTCTAATTTTAAAAATTGCTTGTCAAACCCCATCCTCATGCTTTTACCACCTGCAAGTATTATCGCAGTTTTAAATAAATCAATCTCATTCCCTTGCACATTCACTCGCCCTTCCCGTCAAAATCTCCAATCCATGTGGCAAAGCTTCTAAGATCACTTCCAGCGACTCTTCAACAGCTCTCGGGCTTCCAGGAAGATTTATGATCAATGTGTCATTTCTAATTCCGCTTACAGCTCTGGAAAGCATTGCATGAGGTGTTTTTTCAAGGCTTTTATTTAAAATAGCATAGCTGATTCCCAAAGCCAGTCTATCCACTACTTCTAAAGTGGCTTCAGGTGTTACATCTCTTTTGCTAAATCCAGTGCCGCCTGTGGTTAATATCAATTCCACTTTGAGTTCATCCGCCATGTAAATGAGTTCGGTTTTAATGTCTTCCTTGTCATCTTGGACAATAACAGTCCTCACTACTTCGAAACCATTTTTCTCTATGATTTCCTTAATCAGTTTTCCCGACAAATCTTCTCTCAAGCCTTTTGAGCCTTTGTCGCTGGCTGTCAAAATCCCTACTTTAAACATGGTCCTCCTCCTTCAACTTTTCTATGCTTACCGCAGATACTTTCAATTCCGGTATCTTTGCTATCTCATCAACAAAAGTATTCGTCAAGTAATTAGCTTGCCCATCTGTAAAATGAAATGGCATAAACAAGACATCTCTATCTATCGTATTCACTACTTTTGCCCTCGTTATGATCTCGCCTCTTCTCGATTTAACTCTTACTTTATCCCCGTTTTGTATAGACAATCTGTTGGCAGTTTCATCGTTTATTTCTATATATGAACTTCCTGCTATCTCATTTAGTCCTTCTTCTCTCCCAGTCATAGTTCTGGTGTGATAGTGATAAAGAATTCTGCCTGTGGTCAAGATGAATGGATACTCATCATCTGGAGTTTCTCTGCTTTTCACGTATTCGACAGGCATGAATAGACCCTTGCCTCTAGAAATTTTATCTTTGTGCAAGAATTTAGTTCCTGTGTCGTCTTTGTCTTTGCATGGCCATTGTATGCCATTTGCATCTATCTTTTCATAGTTGATTCCACTGTATTGAGGAGTTAGCGAACTTATTTCTTTCATGATTTCCTTTGGTTCAGTGTATTTCTTTTCATAGCCCAAAGTGTTCATTATCTCCATGATTATCTGCCAATCCGGCTTTGCTAATCCATTTTCTTTTAACGCTTTTCTCACCCTTTGAACTCTTCTTTCAGTATTAGTAAAAGTGCCGTCTTTCTGTGCAAAAGAAACCGCTGGCAACACTAAATCTGCATATTCGCAAGTTTCAGTAAAAAATATATCTTGAACTATCAAAAAGTCAACTTTTTTTAGCGCACTGATCACATGATTTGTGTCAGGGTCAGATACAACCGGATTTTCTCCCATGATGTATAAAAATTTGATTTTTTCTTCCTCTATAAGCTTGAACATCTCTGTGATGGTTGCCCCGACTCTGTCAGAAAGTTTTGTGCTCCATGCTCTTTCAAATTTTTCGAGACTTTCTCTATGAAAAATCTTCTGATATCCCGTCAAATCTGCAGGTGTTGCCCCCATGTCGCTTGCGCCCTGAACATTGTTCTGCCCTCTCAATGGGTTTATTCCAGCATTTTCTTTGCCAATATTTCCACATAAAAGCGCTAAATTTGACAAACTCATAACTGCATGTGTTCCAGTAGAATGTTGAGTAACCCCCATAGTATAGTAAATCCCTGCATTTGGAGAGTTAGCATAGATCAAAGCAGCCTTTATGATCAAGTCCTTATCCACTCCACAAATCTCGGCACTTCTCTCAGGTGGGTAATTTTTGACAAGCCTTGCCAATTCTTCAAAGTTCTCGCAATTCTTATTTATATATTCTTCGTCATAGAGTTTATTTTCAATTATCACATTCATCATGCCGTTTATGAGAGCGATATTTGTGCCAGGTTTAAGCTGTAGATGAACGTCTGCGAATCTTGAAAGCTCAATCTCCCTTGGATCTGCGACAATCAATTTTGCTCCCTTTTTAACTGCTTGTTTTATAAAAGCGCCTATGACAGGATGTGTTTCAGTAGTATTTGAACCTATCACAAATATTGTGTCGTTGTTCTTTATCTCTGCGATGCTATTAGTCATCGCGCCTGTTCCGAGTGTAGTTGCAAGCCCTGCAACTGTTGAAGAATGTCAGAGCCTTGCGCAGTGGTCTATATTGTTCGTCTTTAATACTGCTCTGAAAAGCTTCTGAAATAGGTAATTCTCTTCATTTGTACATCTTGCTGAACTAAGTCCTGCGAAAGAATCAGGCCCATTTTCTTCCATGTATTTATCTACTTTTTCTTTGATTATCTCATATGCCCTATCCCATGATATTTCTTTAAATTCCCCATTCTCTTTTAACAATGGTGTATTTAATCTGTCGGGGTGATTTATGAAGTTAAATGAAAACTTGCCTTTAACGCATAATAATCCCTCATTCACAGCGTCTTTGACAGGTTCTACACCTACTACTTTATCGTCTTTGACGAGCAGATTGATCTGGCAGCCTACGCCACAAAATGTGCAAGTAGTTTTAACTTTTTTTACTTCCCATGCTCTAAACTTCTCTTTAGATTTTGGCATCAGTGCTCCAGTGGGACATGCTGAAACGCAATTGCCACATGATACGCAGTTTGAGTTGATCAACCCATCATTGAATGGAGTGCCGATTATAGTATCAAACCCACGATTTACAAAGTCTATTGCGCCTGTAACTTGAAGTCTTGAACAAACTCTTACGCACAGCCCACATAAAATGCATTTTTGGGCATCGTATATGTAAAAGGGGTTTGTATCGTCAATGTATGGATCCCTTGTTTTCCCAGAGTGAGTTCTAAACTTTACACCGTATTCATAAGCATAATCTTGAAGTAGACAGTTTCCTGCCTTTTCACAAATCAGGCAGTCATTTGGGTGATTGTCAAGTAGTAGCCTCAATATATCTTTTCTGGCTTCTATAACTCTATCAGTTTTAGTATGTACGACCATTCCCTCTCTTACTTTTGTAGAGCATGCTGTCTGAAGTTTTCTATTTCCTTCAATTTCTACTATGCACATTCTACAGGCGCCAAAAATATCTAGCCTTTCATCATAGCAGAGCTTGGGAATGTCTATTCCAGCCAATTCAGCTGCTTGTATCACTGTGAGAGAACTGTCGACCTCAATTTCTTTATTATCTATAGTAAGTTTTACAGTTTTCATGATTTCCTCCTAGTAAATCTCTACAGCTTTTATGGGTTTTACAGGGCAAACCTCATAGCAGCTTCCGCATTTTATACATTTTTCAATATCTATGCTGTGTTTAGCTTTGAGCTCACCTTGGATTGCGTCTACTGGGCAATTTTTCTTGCATATAGTGCAGCCTATGCATCTATCTGATATCCTATAAGTTATCAATGCTTTGCAGCTCTTTGCAGGACACTTTTTATCAACTATATGTGCAAGATATTCGTCCTTGTAGTATTTTAAAGTAGTTATAACTGGATTTGGAGCTGTTTGCCCAAGCCCGCATAAAGATGTATCGCTCACCACATGCGCAAGCCTTTCTAGTTCTTCTAAATCTTCCATATCAGCTTTTCCTTCAGTTATGAGCTCTAATATTTCATACATTCTTCGAGTTCCCTCTCTACAAGGAATGCACTTTCCGCATGATTCATCTACGCTAAACTCCAAAAAGTATTTGGCTATGTCTATCATGCAGGTGCTTTCATCCATTACAACCATACCGCCAGATCCCATGATAGACCCAATGCTAGCTAATGATTCAAAATCAACCGCAACGTCTAAATACTCTTTAGGTATACAGCCTCCTGATGGTCCGCCAGTCTGAACAGCTTTGTACTCTTTGTTGTTCTGACATCCTCCGCCTATATCAAACACTATGTCTCTCAATTTAGTACCCATAGGCACTTCAACCAATCCTGCATTTTCTATTTTGCCTACTAGAGAAAACACTTTTGTGCCAGTGGATTTTTCTGTTCCTATGCTTCTAAACCAATCAGCGCCATTCAATATGATTGGCGGGACGTTTGCAAAAGTTTCAACATTGTTTATTATCGTAGGCTTCCCCCACAACCCCACATGTGCAGTCCTCTGCAATTTAGGTCTAGGCATACCTCTATGGCCTTCAATCGACTCTATAAGCGCAGTGCCCTCTCCACATACAAACGCGCCTGAACCAAGCCTCAATTCAATGTCAAAATTAAATCCCATTCCAAATATATCTTCGCCTAAAAGGCCCTTTTCTTTAGCTTGAGCTATAGCGTGTTTTAAAGTTTTTACTGCTTGAGGATACTCAGCTCTTACGTATATAAAGCCCTTGTTTGCTCCTATTGCATAGCCTCCTATAGCCATGCCTTCCAATACGCTGTGCGGATCTTTTTCCAAAATCGACCTATCCATAAAAGCGCCGGGATCTCCCTCGTCAGCATTGCAAATTATGTATTTTTGATCTGCATCAAATGAAAAAGCCTCCTCCCATTTCTTCCCTGTTGGAAATCCTGCTCCTCCTCTACCTCGAAGCAGTGAATTTTTCATTGTTTCAACAACTTCACTTTGGGAAAGGCTGCTCAAAGCTTTGTATAAAGAGAAATAGCCGTCAAACGCTATGTATTCCTCAATGTCGAAGGGATTTATAATGTCGCAATTTCTAAGGGCTATGCGCAGTTGATTTTTGTAGTAATCTCCCTTTAAAATAACTCTTTCTCCTCTTAATTCAACAACATCATCTCTAAGCAATTTCTCTACAATCTCAGGCTTTTTCTCATCTCTAATTTTGACAAGTCTATCTCTATACATGACACACCTCTATCTATAATCATCGAGTATTTTCTTGACATCTTTCTTTTTTACCAAAGGGAATATGTCTGAATTAATCATCACCACAGGTGCCTTTGAACAATCTCCCAAGCACCTAGCCTGTCCAATTGAAAATTTTAAATCGCTCGTGGTTTCTCCCTGTTTTATGCCTAGCTCCTTTTCGAATTCCTCCAATATAGCCTGTGCTCCTTTTACATAGCAAGCGGTGCCTAGGCATACATTTATTTGGTTTTCACCCTTCGGTATAAACGAGAATTGAGAATAAAAAGTTGCCACTCCGTAAATCTCTGCCAGAGGTATATTCAACTCGTCGCTAATTATTTTTAAAACTTCCTTTGGAAGATAGTTGAAAAGTTCTTGAGCTCTTTGTAAAGCTGGCATAAGAGCACCATTGTTCTTTTTGATTTCCGATAGAAAAGCTTTGAATTCTTTTACTGAAATTTCATTTTTGTCTAGATCAAATTTATATTCCATTGCACCCACCTAAATTTGCTAATATTTTAAATTTACACTATAATAAATTTTGATACTTGTCAATGTAAAAAAACAACAATTGATTAAATTTTTATAAAATTCTGTGGAGTGTGAACAATTTGTCAAATTATTTTTATGCTTTATTGATCTATATCATCGCTGTAAATATATATGCTTTTTATCTATTTGGCAAAGATAAGAAACTATCAAAAACAAACAAATGGAGAGTTAGTGAAAATAGGCTTTTATTTGTGGGCTTTGTTGGCGGTTCATTAGGTGGAATTTTGGGAATGAAACATTTTTCTCATAAAACAAAAAAGAGGAAGTTTACAATTCTCATTCCTCTTTTTTTAGCGTTGCATTTATTTTTATTTTACAAGTTTATTATATAAATAATTCTAGCCATTCTGCTGATTTCTCGAGCATATTAACTGTGAAGTGATGATTAAGCCTAGGGTAACTTATAAATTCTATTAGCTCTTTATTTTTGTATAGCTCTTTTGCTTTTTCATAAAATTTTCTTTGAGGATTTATGTCCACTACGCTATCTGCTTCTCCATGCAGCAAAAGGAGAGGCCTATCCAAAAGGTTTTCTATATTTCTAGCTGGATCGTTTTTTTCTATATCCCGTTCTACTTCTGCAAATTTCTCATCATCTTCAATATGTAGAGCTTTTTTAAACATTTGATTGCTTTCAGAGTAATTGCAAGAGCCGTTTACAATTATAGCTGTTTTTAGCTCTCTATCTTTTGCAAATATTCCACTTGATGTAAATCCTCCCATTGAATGCCCCATGACCGCCATTCTGTTCGGATCTGCACCCAATTTATCTATTGAATATTCTTTAATGATGTCATATTCTTCAATGTTATTCAAAACTATTCTCCAAAAAACCCCTTCGTAAACTTCCTTTTCATAATCTATCTTTCCTCTATCGCCATGATATAGACAGTCGGGTACTATCACTTGATAACCTAGGGATGCTAAAATTTGCGCTCTAAATCTTTGATTATCTTTGCTTGAAGCAAATCCATGATAAAAGATTATCGTCGGAATGTCGTTTCTTATTGATTCTGGTTTAAGTACAAGTGCTGGAATTTGGTCAATTAATATTTTTTCTTCTCTTACTGCAAAATTTATCATTTGTTCCTCCTAAATGTTCTATATATCCTCTATTTCCCAGTCTATGGGTTCTAGCCCATTCTTCATTAAAAAATCATTTGTCTTTGAAAAAGGTCTTGATCCAAAGAATCCTCTTGCTGCTGAAAAAGGACTTGGGTGAGGCGATTTTATAATCAAGTGATTTTTATTTGTAATCAGGCTCTGTTTTGATATCGCATTGTTGCCCCAGAGTAAAAACACGACAGGAGTTTGCTTATCATTTATAATTTGAATAACCCTATCTGTGAATATTTCCCAGCCCAGTCCTTTATGCGAATTAGGCTGCCCCTTTCGCACAGTTAAAACAGTGTTTAATAAAAGAACTCCTTCTCTTGCCCATTTTTCAAGGTTTCCATGATTGGGTATCTCATATCCTAAATCAGATTTAAGTTCTTTATATATGTTCATCAGCGATGGAGGTATGGGTACTCCTTTTTTAACGCTAAAGCTCAATCCGTGAGCTTGATTTTCTCCATGATATGGGTCTTGCCCTAAAATGACAACTTTGACGTCTTTGTAGGCTGTATAGTGTAGTGCGTTGAAAATGCTGTACATATCAGGGTATACTGTGTAATTGCGGTATTCTTCTATTAAGATTTTTCTCAGTTTAATATAATAATCTTTTTCAAACTCTTCCTCTAATAAATTCTGCCAATCATTTTTCAATATCTGTTTCATTCTAATCACCTGACTTTTTTTGCAATTACATTCGCGGCGGTGTAATAGTCTTTTACGCCTGAAATTAAATTATTCTCGCTTACTCTTGTATACATTCCTGCATATTTTCTATTGTATAAAAAAACACCAACTAAATACTTTAAAGTTTTACTTTTCAATCCACTTTCATAGACTAAGAATTCTCTTTCGTAAGGTTCTACAAATTCCTGGTAGATATAATTTTTATCGAAAGCTTTTTCTAAATTTTTTCCCCAAGACAATTCGTCTAGATCCCTTCCTATGCTTACGCCCTGCGAAGCATTCATATCCATTGGCTTTATGACGTACTTGTCTTTATTTGCTAGCACTTCTTTAAATACATCCTCATCTCCACCAAATATGTCAGTATAAGGTATATGTTTTTTAATAAATTTCATTTCAGTTTCATTCAACAAAAATTTCATGTCTGTATCATGCAATACCTTAAAAAATATCTTATTGTGCGCGACTTGGCTTCTTAACGAGCCTATCGTTACCACATTTCCATCTCGATATGCCTTTATAAATTCCTCTGCCTCATTGAATTTTTCAATCAATTCAAATGTGACAATTCTCCTGTATATTAAATCTATTCTCGTGTTTTCGTAGTATAGTTTATTATCACAATATACTAAATCCCTTGGGTCTACTATGAAAGCTTTTAATCCGCGTCTTTCATAGGCTTTTTTAAACTCTATGAATTCATAAGTTGTGGCACTCTCTTTAAAATCGACTATTGCCACATTTGGATTTCCTTCTCTAAATTTGGATTTCTCATATAATTTTAAGCTCTCATCTACCCACTTGTCTATCAATTCCCTATTTATCAATTCATACCCATTTTTAAAGTCTTTCATGGCTTTTGATTCGAGCAATATTCTGCCTATAGTGTTGTCTTCGTTCATAGCCGATGAGCCATCTGTGTTTAACTCGCAGAATTTGAAATTGTCCTCATCTTTGTAAAACATGTCAAATCTAGCTATGGGAATATTTACACCATAGGGGTTTTCTAAAAGAATAAGCTCTTCAATCTCTTTTGGAAATAAAAATCTCTTTCTAAATTCAGCATTTTTGATGTATTCGTCAGTTACTTTATCGCAAATTTGCATCATGTATTCCATGATTTTTTTTATTTCCACTTCTTCTGATTCTGAATAGAACATAGGATTGTAAGTGAAAGGAACGGGTTTACCCTTGTATATTGCTGACGAATTCCTAACTCTTTCAGCTGTCAAATGGTAATCCTTTTCATAAGAATCCTTATCTCTACATACCATTTCGATAAAACTCTTGTTTATATCTTCTCCAGTCATACTGCGTCACCCTTTACTATAGCCCACCTTAAAGCGTCTAATTTATTTGAATTTTCATAAAGCCTTTTTGTCTTCTCATATGGATTAAGCTCATTATAACACAAATTATTAAGTGGCTCTAAATATATTCTTTCGCTTTCGTCAAGTCCATCATAGGCTAACTTCAATAATCCTTTCGCTATATCTATGATTTTGTATTCGCCATATGTGCTGAAAAGGCCATTTTTTATGATCTCTTCTTTGGCTTTTTCCACTTCTTTCAAGCTGATTTTTTTAAGTTTTTCATATAGGTAGTCTAAGTTTCTCTGATTGTAGAACAATCCTTTTATCAATGCCAAAGTGCTTAGAGCAAGCTCAAACGGCACTGAATCCATCATTCTTATCTCGATATAGGTTTTCGTTCTCACATCAGGAAAAAACATGCTAAAAATATGCTTTATTTCATCATATGTCAAGTTGTCTTCATCTATTATCTCAAGCGTCTTTTTATCTAAAGTCTTTATGATTTCTCCATTTCTTACTGTAAATATGGGAGGTCTATTTAAAATGTAATTTGCATAATCTTGATACTTAAAGTCGTCATCTAGACTTCCAACTACAATGCCCGTCCTATCATCATCGCAATTTTCCCAAATCAAAGCGCGAGTACAGTGGTTTTCCGTTGGCTTTCCTTCAAATATAAATGCATTTTCAAAGATTGCAAACAATATCGGTGAGAGCGCATTGCTAACTCTCATTTTTTTAGCATAGTCAGCTTCATCTGTATAATCTATAGAAACTTGAGTTGCCGCTGTGCCTTTCATCATATTGTGTGCGTACTTTCCCTTTGAGTTGAAATAATCATACATTATATTGTATCTTTCCTTGGGAATTAACTTTATTTCATCTATCCTTGTGACAGGATGATATCCTAAGTTTATTAAAGTTTGATTTTTCTCTGTGAGAATTGGCAAAAACTCATTTACAAAGTCTTTATAAATTTGTTCAATTCTCATAATAGAATTGTTCTTTTCAATACTTATCTCAAGCTGGCTCCCAGGCTCCAATGTGATATAATAATCGTCTTTATCCACTTCTATTATATGTCCATTTTCTTTAACGATATTTTTGGCATTTTTAGAGAATTCTTCCAGGCTCGATTCTACACCATCTTCTCCATAGTATGAGACTGTTCTCAAATCATCTTTATATACCACAAAATGTTCTATTTCCAGTCCTAGTTTTAAATCATTCTCTTCTTTTTCACCTGATCTTATATATTCTGCAAATCTTTTTACTAGATTTGTTTCTGTCAAAATTATCCCCTCGTTCCATCAAAGTCAACATCTATTATAACTTTGGCCCTAAGACCATTTGATACAGTTTCTATACTTTTTTCAATTTCCTCTTTGATCTTTTCAGCTATTTCTTCCTTGTCAACTTTTTCTCCATTAATAACCACATGTAGTTCAATGTACTTTCCATTTTCATCTTCTAAGACCCTAAAGTCATGCATGGATTCGACTCTATCGTCTTTTTTGATTATGTCTTTTACATTTTTTCTCAGCTCATATCTTTCTTTAGTCTCTTTTTCGAGCGGATCCATGTGAATAACTAGAGAAATATTGTACTTCTCTCCTAATTCTCTTTCTGCTTTGTCAATTACATTGTGTATTGTTATTACATCTATATCTCCGGGAAATTCAACATCTACTGTACCCATGTATTTGCCTTCTCCATATGAATGGATCAAAAGATCATGAGCTCCAGTAATGTAATCATATTTTTTTAAATCTTCATATATGCTCTCAACCATTTCACGAGAAGGCGCTTCTCCAATTAATGGGCCTATTGTGTATTTTATAAGCCCAATGCCTTGGTAAATGATAAAGAAAGAAACTATAAGACCTACAATTCCATCAATTGGAAATGTAGTGACTTGGGACAACACAATGGACAATACAACCACACTTGTGATGAGTACATCGCCTAAAGCATCAGCGGCGGTAGCTTTTAACCCAGTCGAATTTATTTTTTCACCCAATTTCTTGTTGAATATAGAAAGCCATACTTTCGAAAATATTGAAATAATCAGTATAGTAAATGTAATGATTTCAAATTCAACAGGTTTAGGATTCCTGATTCTGTCTATTGAAGAAGTAGTGAATTGAAGTCCGACCAATATGACCATAAATGATACAATCAATGCCGCTATGTATTCTACTCTGCCATGACCATATGGATGCTCTTTGTCAGCAGGTGAATTTGATATTTTAAAACCTATCAATGTAGTTATAGAAGAAGCTGAATCGGCAAGGTTATTTACACCATCTGCTAGTACGCTTATCGAAGATATTATTAATCCAATGATTATCTTGATAACCGACAGCATAACATTTATGACCACTCCTACAAGTCCCGCAAGATAACCTACTCTCTGTCTTACAAAAGGATCTTGATAGTTGTTGTTACCTTTTAGCACTTTCTTTAAAAGCCAATCTGTCATGATCTTTCCTCCTGAAATTATTTATTTTAATAATATACCCAAGTAATACAAAATAAAACCCCGTTAGGGGCTCTATTTTGTATTATAACATTTAATTGACTAAAGAGTAGCTATTTTTTTATTATCAACTTTTGATTTGGGTAAATTAGGTTTGGATTAGCTAAATTATTGTATTTTGCTAATTCTTTCCAGTCAACACCATATTTAAGTGCAATCTCTGAAAGCGTATCGCCTGATTTAACAGTATAAGTTATTTCATCTACTTCAGTATCATCAGCCGAAGTTGGTATCAATAACTTTTGATTTGGATAGATTAAATTTGGATTTGACAATTCGTTTAATTCAGCTATCTTTTTCCAGTCCACTCCTGTTTTTTGACCTATTTTGTAAAGTGTATCTCCCGATTTAACTACATAAATTTCATTTTGAGGTTGTTGTGGTTCTTCTGGTTCTGTTGGATTTTGTGGCTCTTCAGGTTCGTATGGTTCTACTTCAATTCCATATTCTTTTAATACTTCATCAGGTATCAATCCTTTTTTAATCATATCATCTGCATTTATAGCTGCTGAGTTGAAGCTCCTTCCATCTTCCGATACTGGCAGTGACAATCTGCCTGCTTTGATTTCTTCAATTAAATAAGGTCTGAGAGGATGGTTCAAATCAGCTCCGATTATCTCCCAGTTATTGTCTACTTTAGGTTCAAGTGGAGAATTTTCTCTTATATAATCCGCAATATAGCTTCTCAAAGATTTTGGATCTGATTCAAAGTATGGTTCTCCACTGATGATTCCCATGCTCTTAAGTCCGCCATATCTGTAATTATTTATTGCCAATTTAAATTTGTCTGTATCTTTTACTGTCTTGCCATTGAATTTTAAATCAACAATCCTCTGACCGACTGGTTTACTTATATCCACTTTATAGTCCACGCCTTGGAACATGTCGTAATTATAACCTCTTATGTTTGGATTAAAACTTATATTGATATCTCCAGGCTTAAAGGTGTTGTAATAAGAAGCGGACCATTCCATATAATCTTTTAATTCCTTGCCAGTTATTTCTATTCCAACCAAAGTGTTTGGATACTTGTATATCTCAAATATATTTGCGTATGTGACATTGCCTTTTCTTAAATTGGAATTTTGGCTGAATAACGCAGCAGCTGCAATATCAGCTCCTGTAGCTTCCAATTGAACATTGTTTATTAAGTCAATAACTGCAGTATCTCTAATTTGAGCCTCTGGTATCCCAGGAATTTCTGATGGAGGTGCGAAATCTTGAGTTACAGTGCCAATGACTTCTTTTAAAAATTCCAATGTTCTTTCATGATAAGGTTTGGCATAGTTTATTAATTCTTCATCAGCCTTGTAGTCTTTAACACTTATCACATTCACATTCTTATCAACTATTACAAACTCGCCATTTTCTTCCTTTACTTCAAAATCGAATCTCACTACTTCAGCGCCGGCATTTTTTGCGGCTCCCACTAAAGTATCGTTTACTAGTGTGTTTTGAGTAACATGGGCATGTCCTGTTAATACAGCGTCTATTTCAGGGTATTTCTCGATCAATTCCATAGCGCCGTCGCCAGTAGAAGCGTATTCTTCTTCCAATCCTGTATGGGTTGAAACTATAATGATGTCAACACCTTGCTGTTTCATCTCTTCAATGTACTTTCCAGCTGTATCAACTGGTTTTGAGAATTCTAAATTAGTTACTTTTGGCCCATCCCACTTTGGAATGTTTGGATTTGTGAAACCAAGTATGCCGATTTTTACTTTATTAACTTCTTTTATTATATAAGGAGTTGCAAAATTGGAGGAATCAGCTTTGTTTTTAACATTTGCAGCCAAAATGGGAAATTCCGCTTCATCTTTAAGTTTAGAAATCAATTCTAAACCAAAATTGAATTCGTGGTTTCCTAATACCATAGCATCGTATCCCATGAAATTCATTACATCTATTACTGGATTTTTTAAGCTTAAATCGTTGTTGTATAAGTCGTCAGATAAAATAGTGCCTTGAATTGTGTCACCGTTGTCTATTAACAAAGTGTTGGGATTTTCTTCCCTTACTTGTTTGACTACGGAATATACTTTAGTCATTCCTAGGTTGTCTAAATCCTTGCCATCTTCATATGAGTAGTTGTATATGTTCGCATGTAAGTCAGTTGTTCCCAGTACTGTAATCTTTATTGTTTCCCCTGCTGCATTTGAACTAACCGGAAATGTAAAAATAGATAATACAAGAGCTAAAGCGGACAACAATCCAATTAATCTTTTACTTTTATACATAAACCTACCTCCTTAAAATTTTAGATGCATTTAATATATGCCCATACTGGATAAAGTTAACCACATAATCGAGTAGGAGCTAAATAATTAATTTATTTAGCGTCCTCTCACACCACCGTACGTACCGTTCGGTATACGGCGGTT
>JAHDRO010000181.1 GCA_018433265.1 Bacteroidales bacterium | reverse complement strand
TGAGAGCAGTTATTAATGGCATTGGTGCATACCTTCCAGAGTATATTCTTACAAATGATGAGTTGTCAAAAATGGTTGACACAAGCGATGAGTGGATTATGACTCGTATTGGCGTTAAAGAGAGAAGGATACTTAAAGAAGACGGACTTGGTACTTCCCATATGGGAGCGTTAGCCGTGGAAGATCTCATTAAAAAAACGGGTCTGAACAGAGATGAGATAGATATATTGATTTGTGCAACTGTTACTCCAGATATGCTATTCCCTGCGACTGCTAATATTATTTGTGACAAAGTTGGGATTAAGAATGCATGGGGTTTTGATATTAATGCAGGCTGTTCAGGCTTTATATTCAGTTTTGCAAATTGTGCTTCACTTATTGAGTCAGGCCGTGCAAAAAAAATAGTGTTGGTTACAGGGGAGAGAATGTCTGCTATTACAGATTACACTGACAGAAGTACATGTCCTCTTTTTGGTGACGGTGCTGTTGCCATGTTGATTGAACCAGGTGATGATCCATCGGTCGGACTCGTAGACGAAATACTTCATGTCGACGGGATCGGCAGACAATATCTTTTTCAAAAAGCCGGAGGTTCGCTTTATCCACCTACGGAACAGACTTTAAAAAACAGGGAACATTATATTTATCAGGATGGTCAGGTAGTCTTTAAATATGCAGTCAGCCGTATGGCAGATGTTTCTGTAGAGATGATGGAAAAGCATAATCTCAAGGCGTCAGATATAGCCTATCTTGTGCCTCATCAGGCCAACTTGAGGATTATAGAGGCAACTGCTAAAAGAATGGGTTTGGATAAAAACAAAGTTCTTATAAACATTCAGAAATTCGGTAACACTGCTGGAACATCGATACCGCTTGTACTGTGGGAATTTGAGAAAAAATTCAAAAAAGGAGACAACCTGATATTATCAGCATTTGGTGCAGGATTTACTTGGGGAGCATTGTATTACAAGTGGGCTTATGACCCGTCATAATTACAATTTGTTGTTTTCTTAATTAGGATATATGTTTCACTCTTGCCATAAATTCATTGGCAAGTTCACTCTTTTTCTTAATGTGTTGAATAACTGTTGACACGAAAGGATTGCTCTCAACTTCCCCTCTTACACATTCAAAGTCACAATGTTTTTCATCTTCGCTTCCGTCAACTCCAAAGCCTGTCATACATGTAATTGAAAACTCCTTCATGGCATCGTTGTAAAGCATCTCGTCCAATGTTACAACAGATTCTCTCCAAAGTTCAACAAGAGATCTCAGCTTTTCTATCGATATTTCCGAGAGGTTGATACCATAATACTTCTCCATTGCACCGTATGCCCAAGTCCATTCCATGTCATAGTAGTCTTGGTGAAGGATTCTGAACCGCTCTTCAATGTCATTTAGATTGACACGGTTTTCATCAATTTCAGACAATAACTTTTCTACTTCATTCTTAGGGACAATACGTCCGGAAAGATCTACCCACTCCCCTTTTCCCAATGGATGTGTTGGCTTAAGTTGCTCCCGTATTTGGTAAATATCTCTGAAAGGTGTTGATTCTAGTCTTCTTAGAAGTGAGTTTCCAAAAAATTTATTGATTGCTTTTTCATACAGTTTTATTCCATTTCTAAGTGAACTGTTTTTAATTCGGGAACTTCTGTAAGTAAATATTTCAGAAGTTTCTCCAGACACAGAACGTAATTCGAGGAGAATTTTTCTCCCATTAATCATTTTTTGGATTGTGTAAGGACTGAGGAGATTGTAATTGATCAAATCAAGAAGATCTTTATCTGTTCGTTTGTCTCTTTTTGGCCATTTCTGGACATCTCTTATAGTACCTACGCTTCTTAAATTGACTCCTGGCACAAGGAATGTTTCATCAGAATTTTCTATAAGATAGGAAAAAGGTAAATCTGTAGTGTCAGGGTGACGGTAATGTCGACCCATGACAAGCGAAAAGGCTCCAATTTTGGCCGGCCAGAGGATATAAGAATCACTTGTTGTTTTTGATCCTCTTTCCACAATTCCCTGATGAATAGGCCCAAGTTTATACATATGGTTACTTTGGTTGGAACCACTTCCGGCATTTAAAAATGAAAAAAGGCCAGCAATTAGGAGGCTGGACTTGTGGACAGAAACAGTAAATGGTCCGGCAAATACTGCGCAAGCTTCACCATTTTCAAAGTTGCAGTTTGCAAATAGTAGCGAATCATGAGCTGAGAAACTATGAGAAATATGGCAGGCTTGTCCAACGAAACATCTGGATATTTTAGAAGCCTCAGCAATGAATGATCCGGATGCAAAAATAAAGTCATTGGCTATTACTCCGTCCTTAACTGTAACAGGTGCATCTTGATTACTGCAAATTGTACCATTTTCCAGTCTAAGTACATTCTCAATTATTGCGTAATCTTCTATTTTGACATTTTTAATAGTTTGTGTATTAATGATAGTTACATGCTTCCCGATTGTTCCAATTGAAGACTCCTGTTCTTTGGAATAATCTGTTATCAGTTTTGTTACTTTGCCGATTGTGCCGTTTTTATGGCGGTAAAGAGCAATAATGTAAGCAAGAGATGAAGATAGTCGAGGATAAATAGGAACTTCTCTGCCACCAGTCTCGTTAAGCACCATTATTTGGGTATTACATCCAAAAGTTGATATGCCATCAACATAAATAACATCAACATTTTGAATGAAACAGCATTCTCCAATGTTATAATTTGAAATATGATTGGAGATATTTTCGATAAACACATTATCCCCGATTTGACAATTGTGGATAGTTGCGTTTCTGATACCTGAATGGCGGCAAATACCGCCTGGAAGGGAGAATGTTTTCTCAAAACATCCCAAAATTACCTTGCCCGAGAAACGAACATTGTAAATGTGATCTGTTGAGAAACTCTCCGACACGAAGACCTTAGTCCATTCTGCCGCCACACAAAGATTGGCTGTCAGCGAGTCAATCTCGTGCTGAGATAAATTCCTCATTTGTTATGTATGCTTTCTTCGAGCTTGTAACTGTTGTACCCTCACCCGAAATTTTCGAGGGCGAATTTAAATATTTTTTAATTATTTGCAATAGCCGACAGGCATAAGATAGACAGGTTCTTCTCCTTCAGGTAGTTGCATCAGTTTTTTCACGGCTTCGTCAGAGAATGCTCCTACAGCACATGTTCCAAGTTTAAGAGCTTCTGCTTGCAGATAAACATTTTCTGCAGAGTGGCCAAGATCCATAAAGATATATCTTTCTTTTCCCCTTTGACCATATTTTCCACTTCTTTCGAGTACAGATGTGTAAACAAGCACAGTAGGTGCATCTTTAATCATTTTTTGATTTAATGCAGCTGCACTCAGTTCACTTCTTAAATCTTTGTCCATAACAAGTACAATAGAGTGATCTTTTGGTATATATTTATATACCCCTGGGTCAATCCCTTTGACCTTTCCAACAAAGACATAAATTTCAAGCGGATACAGTGCTCCTGCGGACGGTGCTGTTCTCAAACCACCGCGCAAGTTGGGATTAGAATCCCTTTTTAGGGTTATTCCGTAAGCAGACCAAAGAATTTGTGACAATTGTTCTGTTGAGAGCTCTCTGTCATCAAACTGTCTTCTAGACCTTCTGGATTGTAATGCTTCTTCTACGCTCACATTACCTTTTAATGAAGGAGCGGGCAAGGTATAGACCTTTTCCTGATTTTGTGTTGCTTTAATTCCACCAAATCCCGATAAGATAGTCAATGCCAATATAAGTGTTTTCATATTTAAATATTTTTTGAAAAATAATATTTATTTCAATTATAACAAAAAGTGATTGACATAAAAATTTAATGGTTTGTCAGATAAATTGATTTTCAATTTTGAATATAATCTTACATTTGCAAAACAGTCGTTTTGCAAATCACAGCTTATGGAAGTAAACACCGGAAGATCAGATCTGCTATGGAATTATGCAGCGAGTTTTATGAGGCTTGCGTCTGCTCTGATTATCCTGCCTCTGATACTGCATCTATTACCTGTAGAGGAGGTGGGCCTCTGGAATATTATGATAAGCCTCAATGCAATGATATATCTGCTTGATTTCGGATTTTATCAGACCTTTTCAAGATCTGTGACTTATATTTTTTCAGGTGCAAAGGAATTTAAAAGCGAAGGTTTTGGTGATGTTAATCAGGATGGTTCTGTTAATTATTCTCTATTGAAAGGCAGTCTGTCTGCCATGAGAGTATATTATGCAGCTGTTGCTGTTTTGCTGCTTATTTTACTTGTGACTGCAGGACATCTTTATATTGAGAATATACTCGTTGATTTTACTGGGAACAAAGATAGTGCGAGGATTGCCTGGTATCTATATGGTATTTTGTTGTGCTATCAGTTCTATACTTATTACTATGATGCTCTTCTTGTTGGAAAGGGTATGATTAAGAGATCCAGGCAGATAATAGTTTTTTCTCAATGTGCTCATCTTTTACTGGCTTCTTGTTTATTATTGATGGGTTGTGGTATCTTATCAATGGTTTTCGGTCAGACTCTGGCTACAATTCTGAATAGAACACTCGCGAAAAGAACATTTTATGACAAAAAAACAAAACTTGCACTTAAAGATGTTTTTCCGGCTGACTGGAAAAGAATATTGAAAATATTGTGGACAACAGCCTATAAAACCGGTCTTGCCAATTTAAGCTGGGTATTTACTAACAGAATGCTTGCTCTCATAGGTGGTTTATTCCTTCCTTTGGCTGTAATCGGATCATACGGAATTACAAAACAAATTGTAGATCTTACTTATTCCCTTTCCCTAATCTGGTTTACAACCTTTTTTCCTAAACTGATCCAGCACAGGGTTACGGGCAGAGAAGATCAAGCAAAGCGAATTTATATTAAGGCTCAATATGTTGCTGTTGCCACTTTCGTTTTAATTTCTTTGTTAGTTGTGTTATTTGGTCAATGGGCTCTTGATATCATAAAAAGTAAAACGCCGCTGCTCGAGAGCAAATTACTGATAATCTTTTTCATTGCCTCTTTTTTTGAAGCCTTTACGTATTTGTCAACATCAATGCTTATAAGTAGAAACATTGTGCCACATTATAAAGCTCAAATGATTACAGCTGTTGCAACAGTTGTATTGCTTGTGGCTGCATTTAAGTTTTTGGGAGCCGGAGTGGAGGCTTTAATTTTAGTGCCTTTTATTGTCCAGCTTTTATATCAGCACTGGAAATGGACATCAATTGTCTACAGTGAGTTACGAATCAGACTCTCAGATTACAATCCAAGAAAATATTTCAGACTTAGGAAATAAAATATTAATATCTTTCTTTTCCTTCTTTTTTACCTGATCTTTTTCTATGGTTGTTCTTACTGTAATCTTTGTTATAATCTCTATGGTGTCTTATTTCAGTTGCTCTATCGTAATTTCTTGCAGTTTTTTGTTCCTTCTGTTTTATTAAGGTGTCATTATTAACTGTTTCTATCTTGATTTTCTTACCTCTATAGTCAGAATTGTCAAGAGAATCAACTATAAAAGAAGTAGCATTGGAACTGATTGAAACAAAGGAGTAATCTTTCATTATCTCGATTTTGCCCACACCATTCTGACCAATTCCGCATGAAGAGAATAATCTGAGCAGATGACGGGGTGTTAATCCGGTTTTGGAACCTATGTTAATTTTTATCCATGAATAACCTTTTTCTGTATGAAGAAATGGAAAATTTACGTTATTATCCATATAGCCAGGTGTATCTTTGATGTTAAGATCAGGAGCGAGCCTATAGTAATCGAGAAAACGGTTAAATTCTATTGAGAGCATTTTCCATAT
This sequence comes from Bacteroidales bacterium, assembly GCA_018433265.1. The sequence goes on along the minus strand of JAHDRO010000181.1, from coordinate 3,902 downwards.
AATATCTTCTTTACTGAGATCCTTCCACTTATCATTTATAATGTCTACATAGGTGGAAATTTCATCTCTTATTTCAGCTTTTTCTACTTCCTCAACGAGATGAAGCATTTGTCTTGTACAAACTTCTTCTCCTGTAGGCACTTTTGCCTGACCGAAGGTTTTGCCGAGGGTCTTTTCTATCAACTTTATTTTATGCTGTTCTTTGCTATTGATAATGGCAATAGATATTCCAGTTTTGTCTGCCCTTCCTGTTCTACCACTTCGGTGTGTGTATTGCTCAGGATCATCAGGTAAATTATAGTTGATGACATGAGTAAGTTCATTGACATCGATGCCTCTGGCTGCCACATCTGTAGCGACGAGTAAATTAAGATTTTTGCTTTTGAATCTTTTCATTACTTGATCTCTTTGAGCTTGTGACAAATCACCATGAAGCGCATCTGCATTATATCCGTCTTTTATAAGGGCCTCGGCTATTTCCTGAGTCTCTTGTCGTGTTCTGCAAAATATCATTCCATAAATATCCGGATTGTAGTCCGCAATTCTTTTTAAAGCCAAATATCTATCTTTTGCATGAACGATATAATAGTAGTGCTTTACATTATCTGAACCAGAATTTCTTGTGCCAACTGTCACAATCTGTGGACTTTTCATGTAGTTTTTTGCGATGCCTTCTATTTCTATAGGCATGGTTGCTGAAAACAGAAACGTTCTTTTTTCGGAAGGAGTGCATTCCAATATGGCATCGAGTTCGTCTTTGAAACCCATGTTCAACATTTCGTCAGCTTCATCAAGTATAAGAGATGAGATATTGCTGAGATTTGCCACATTTCTGTTTAACAAATCCAACATTCTTCCTGGAGTGGCGACTATAATTTGTGCTCCCTTCCTGATTAATTTAATTTGACCATCAATGCCGGCGCCACCATAAACAGAAACAATATTGAGATTTTCAATATATTTTCCGTAATTACTCAAATCCTGGGAGATTTGTCTGCAGAGCTCTCTTGTCGGGCTTAAAATAAGCACCTGAGTGTTTTTGGATTGAGTGTTGATGGATTGTAAAAGGGGCAATCCAAAAGCTGCCGTTTTTCCTGTTCCGGTCTGAGCAAGGCACACTAAATCACCGGTTTCGTTTATGAGTTTTGGTATAATTCTTTGCTGAACCTCTGTAGGGGTAGTAAAACCAAGGTCTGACACTGCCTTGATCAAGTTGTCTTTAAGACCAAGGTCTTGAAATTGATTTATCATCTATTTATTTTAAGGCGGCAAAGGTATACTAATTTCTCTAATAACCAGCAATTATTTATTTAGCCAGGTTACTTCCAGCCTTAAATCCTTCTACAAATCCATCGATATTGCATGCGATATCAACAACTAAAATAATAATAATGAGTACAATACTCCAAGTAATGATTTGTTTTGCCTTTTTTTTCATTTTGATTTCTTTGTTTTGCTCAAACATAGCTTATTCTACCCACAAACGACTTCATAATTAGAAAAATATTACCTTTGAAAAGAAAATTTATCTTTTTTTAATTTTTTTCCAATATTATAATTATGAGCAAAGTCAGACATATAGGAGTTTTTGGACGTAGAAATACCGGAAAAAGCTCTTTAATCAACATACTCGTTGGACAAGATGTGGCAATTGTTTCCAATGTACCTGGAACAACAACAGATCCTGTTCGTAAACGAATGGAGATTAACGGAATTGGGCCTGTGGTTTTTATTGATACTGCCGGGATAGATGATAGTGGAGTGCTTGGAGAACAGAGGGTCGAGAAAACTAAGTCTGTGATAAAAATTATTGATCTGGCAATTTTGATTTTTACTAATAATCAGATTGAGAAGTATGAACTTGATTTGATAAGCAGTTTCAGGGAAGAGGGCATACCTTTTATAATGCTTCACAATCAGTCTGATATCGTTCCACTTGATCCTGAACTTGCTCTGGATTTGAGTGAAAAAGAAAATATTGATGTGTTAGAATTTTCATGTTCTCTTCTTGATGAAGATGATCAGAATAAAGCTATTGATACTTTAATTTCAATGATTGTTTTTGAACTTCAGAAATCAGAGGCTGTCTCAAAAACTATTCTTGAAGGCCTGGTAGAAAAAGGGGATCACATTGTTCTTGTTTGCCCTATTGACAGCGAAGCTCCTGAGGGCAGGTTGATTCTTCCTCAAGTTAATGCTATCAGAGACGCTCTCGATCGAAAGGCGGTGGCCATAGTTATTCAACCGGAACAACTTGGGGATTATTTAAAATATCTTTCAGTCAAACCTAAATTAGTAGTGACCGATAGTCAGGTATTTGAAATGGTAAGTAAAATTGTTCCGGAAGACATTCCTCTTACTGGTTTTAGTTTGTTGCTTGCACGGGTAAAAGGAGCTTTTCAATACTATTTGGATGGGATTTATAACATTGACAACCTGAAGGATGGTGATAAGATACTAATTCTCGAATCATGTACACATCACGCCACATGCGATGATATTGGAAGGGTTAAAATTCCAAATTTATTGAAGAAAAAGAGTGGAAAACAATTGACTTTTGACATTGTTGGAGGGCTTGATACTCTTCCTGAGGATATTTGTAGTTATTCCATGGTGATTCAATGTGGAGGTTGTATGATAACAGACAGACAATTGCAGTCGAGACTAAGACCTGCTATAAAAGCAGGGATTCCTGTTGCTAATTATGGCATGGTGATAGCTTATTGTACAGGTATTTACAATAGGGCAATTGAGCCTTTGAAATAAAAGGACCAATAAATTTTGTACTATTGATGCAGTCTATTCCATTCAAGGATAATTTCCCTTTCTTTTGGATTAACTCTTGACCCTGGTCTTAAAATGGTATAAGAGGTAGGAGGCATTGTTCGGGAAATAAGGACACTGTCAATTCTTATGGCTGCATTTTTATCAATGAGGCCTGCTTCCAGAACGGATTCATAATAGGGACGGAGGTTTATGCTTGAAAGCCCCTTTTTAGAATCGTTTCTGATTTTGTTGCCAATAAGTGGTACTTTGTTGTACCATGGCAATTTTGGATCCTCACTGTGGCATACCATACAACCTGAGTTTTCAATAATGGCTACTGTTTTTCCTTGAAAAGAAAGATCATCTACCGGTTCATGGTCAATTGCTCTAAATGTAATAATAAGCGTTGCAGCAAGCAATAAAACGCCAATGATAGATTTAGAAAGTTTATTCATATTTTTAAGTTCAGTATTTTGCCGCTCTGCTCAGAATAAGTTCAACATTTTTTGAAATGGAAGTGGCGGTATATGTTGCACCCGAATAACTATCGACTGCAGGTTTTTTATTAGTGGCTTCCGACACTTTAAGTCCATTCCATGTATTGAAGAAATTCTGTCTTTCAAGTCTCTTTAGGTAAGCAGCAGTTTCCCAGTTACTGAGAATAGCTACTTTTTTAATTATCTTGTTTTTATCTGTAATCACAATTACCGGAGTCGTGTTGTTATATCCTTTAATATCTTCGGAATATGGCTTACTTGAGAGACAGAAACCAAGTACTTTTTTCTCCTTATCGACTATATTGAACCAGTCACCTTTACTTTTTTCTACCGCTACAGCGTTGGGATATACGCTTTTTACCACTTCAAGACCGGAAATCTCTTTGAAAACAGGAGTGTCTTTGTTTGGGCCATGATTAGTTTGTGCTAAAACTATGTTTACAAATGCGAAAATAATTAAAATTATTGATAAAACCTTTTTCATTGTTGTCATTATTGATACTGCTTATTGAGACTTAAAGAGCCGGTAAAGGTTTACTTTCCGGCTCCTGCAAAAATTGTTAAGATTATTATATAATTTACTTGGAAAATTTGATAGCAGCCTGTGCGGCTGCAAGTCTTGCTATAGGAACACGGAAT
>JAHDRO010000011.1 GCA_018433265.1 Bacteroidales bacterium | reverse complement strand
TCAGGGAAAACCTTTTTTCAATAAAGATCTTCAGAAAATTAACCGTTTCTTCAATACCAAGAACGGAGGTATTGATGCATAAGTCGTAAGAATCAGCAGCCCCCCATACTTTATTACTGTAAAAATTATAGTAAGTTGCCCTCCTCTTGTCGGTCTTCTCAATATGAGAACGTGCCTCGGCAAGAGAAAGATGTTGCTGGGTCATTACTCTTTTTACTCTATCCTCCAAATTGGCAGTTATAAACAAATTAATAGCCCTTGGATGATCCTTCAACACATAATCGGCACACCTTCCAACGAAGACACAAGAACCCTCATTAGCCAGTTTTCTTATAACATCACTCTGAATCTGAAAAAGAGTCTCATTGCTCAGGTAATTGTCAGTCACCCCGAACAGCCCGTCAAAAACAGAGTACCTGACTCTCTCGTCGGCCCTTTCAAAAACCTCGCTGCACAAACCACTTTCCATAGAAGCCAGACGGATAAGCTCCTTGTCATAAAAGGAAAATCCGAACAGCTCAGCAAGCCGTTCCCCAATCTCATGGCCGCCGCTACCAAGTTGACGACCGATGTTAATTACACAATACCCATTCATTTTACAAATTGAGTTTTGATTTTTTTAATTGAAGGAAAAGTAAATATGCCGTGATCATACTAGCCAACAAATCCGCTAGCGGAATACTGTACCATACACCTTTTACGCCAAATATATTCGGCAATATAAACAGGGCGGGAAGCAAAAAGACAACCTGTCGTGATAAAGACATGAAAATTGCCTTCCCTGGCTTACCAATACTCTGAAAGAAATTAGAGACCACCATTTGAAAACCCACTATAGGAAAGAATATCAAAACAATTCTCATACCCGGTACTACCAATGATATCAACCCTTCATCACTTGTAAAGAGCGAAGCAGCAGCTCTCGGGAAAAACTCGCCTACAATAAAACCTACACTCATCACACTAGTAGCAAGCAATATTGTCAATTTCAAAGTCTTGTTCACCCTTGCTAACTGTCTGGCACCATAATTATAACCGGCCACAGGCTGCATACCCATATTAAGACCCGCAACAATCATAGCAAAAAAAACCGATATCCTGTTGATAATACCATAAGCACCCACCTGCAAATCACCCCCATACCTTATCAAACCCTGATTTATCACAATCACCACCACACAAGAAATCGAATTCATAAGAAACGGAGCGAGACCAATAGAAAGAGCATCCTTAACTATCTTTTTGCGCAACTTAAATACCCCCTTATGAAAATGAATAAAATTACTCTTATCACAAAAGATCAACATCTGCCAGGCAAGCATGGAGGCCTGCGCAATAATAGTAGCAAGAGCAGCTCCACGAATACCCCATTCGAAAACATAAATAAAAATCGGTGCAAGAATAATATTAATCAATACTGAACCAATCGTTGCATACATCGATTTTGCAGGAAAACCAGAAGCCCGCAACAGAGCATTCTGGCCAAAATATAAATGAGTTATCACATTGCCCAAAGAGATTATCTCCATGTAATCCCTCGCATATGGAATTGTAGCATCACTCGCTCCAAAAAAATAGAGAATAGGGTCTAAAAATATCAACACGACAATGGCATAAATAGTCCCTATCACAAGATTCAACGTAAAAGCATTCCCCAAAATAAGATTAGCAGAAGAATAGTCCTTCTGGCCAAGCCTCAAAGACATCAGCGCTGCACCTCCGGCACCTACCAGAGATCCAAAAGCAGCACTCAAATTCATCAGAGGAAAAGAGATAGCCAAACCAGAAATAGCAAGTGGACCTACCCCCTGACCGATAAAAATACTGTCAATAATATTATAAAGCGAAGATGCTGTCATCGCTATTACAGAAGGAATCGCAAACTGCAGCAGCAATTTCCATATCCTCTCAGTACCCAGTGCAGTAGGCACACTATTACTGTTATTCATACTTCTCATATATCTGCAAAGGTACTAAAAATGAAAATAGACAGAAAATTGTTAAATTTCCTTAACTTTGTAAATCTATAACACGATTTACCATGGCACAGATAGTAAACGATATCTCCAGAACATTCAACGAATACCTTTTGATTCCTGGTTTGACAACAAAACAATGCACTCCAGACAAAATAAGTCTCAAGACACCATTGACAAAATTCAAAAAAGATTCAGAATCTGATTTGTACTTGAACATTCCGTTTGTGTCTGCAATAATGCAGTCAGTATCAGATGATAAAATGGCCATAGCCCTTGCCCGAAACGGAGGGTTATCTTTTATATTTTGCTCCCAGCCAATAAAAGAACAGGCTGATATGGTCCGCAGAGTGAAAAAATACAAGGCAGGATTTGTAGTCAGCGATGCCAACCTCACTCCCGAACACACACTTCAGGATGTCATAAATCTCAAACAAGCCAAGGGATTTTCAACAATAGGCATAACCCACGACGGCACATCCAACGGCATATTGCTTGGACTTGTAACCAGCCGTGATTACAGACCGGGAATAGACGATTCCGGCAAAAAAATCAAAGATTTCATGACACCATTTTCCAAACTGATTACGGGTAAATACGGCATTACACTCGACGAAGCCAACAACATAATCTGGGAAAACAAGATAAACGCACTGCCAATTATAGATAAACAACAACATCTCAAATACTTTGTTTTCAGAAAAGACTACGAAAACCACAAAAACAATCCATACGAACTTCTCGACACACATAAAAGATTGATAGTAGGAGCCGGAATCAATACAAGAGACTATAAAGAACGCGTCCCTTCACTCATCGACGCCGGTGCAGATGTACTCTGCATAGACTCATCCGACGGATATTCAGAATGGCAAAAGGAAACCATCGATTTTATCCGACACAAATATGGTGAAAAGGTCAAAGTCGGAGCAGGCAATGTAGTTGACAAAGACGGATTTTATTATCTCGCAGAAGCTGGAGCAGATTTTATAAAGGTAGGCATAGGAGGAGGCTCTATCTGCATCACAAGAGAACAAAAAGGAATAGGAAGAGGACAAGCAACAGCCTTGATAGAGGTAGCACAAGCACGAGACGAATACTTTGAACGCACCGGCATC
>JAHDRO010000311.1 GCA_018433265.1 Bacteroidales bacterium | reverse complement strand
CATTAGTGTCCACTAAAAATTAATTTTCGTTCTTTGAAATCGTTATATTTTAGCAAGTTATAAGTTTTTTAGTTGCGTGACGACTTGAATTTAATAATTTAGCCGAGATTAATATCTTAAGCTATGTTTACAGGTAAATATGTTTTTGCACAATTAGTTGAGTTTCTTCCACAGCGTATTTTTGATTCAATAGTCAATAATCAATTACTGGCTATGATGTTCGGGCAACTTACCAATCGGGAAAGTTTGAGAGATCTGATAGTTGCAATTGATGCCCATAGTTCAAAATGTTATCACCTAGGCTTCGGTAAAAATGTAATCAGAAGCAATTTATCTAAAGCAAATGAGAACAGAGACAGTAAAATATTTGAGGAATTTGCCTATTATCTTATCGATATTGCCAGTCTACAAAAGGAGGCATAAAACTTCATACTCTTTATGAGATAACAACCCAGATACCGGCTTTTGTTCATATAACACCTGCGTCTGTTCACGACACAAATGCTATGGCAGTAATCCCTTATGAATGTGGAGCATATTATATATTTGATAGGGGATATATGGACTTTGCAAGGTTGTATGCATTGAGCCGACATTCTGCATATTATGTTATTAGAGCCAAAAGGAATCTTAAAATTGAGATACTATAAAATTTTGGAACGAATGATAGTCCCGAAATTTTAAGCGATCAACTAGTCAGACTTGATGGGTTCTATTCATATCTTGATTATCCGGAAAATTTTAGGAGAGTCAGATACTATGATAAAGAAACACAAAGGCTATTTACCTACTTGACAAATAATATGAAAATAACCGCAGACCAAGTTGCATTACTATATAAGAATCGGAGGTATTACAAGTGCTTGGAATATCACTGCTTGATAAAACACCCATTATCGAGTTTTTTAACAATGCTGAAAATAACGATTTCAAAGAACTTTTTTATAACCAACAACTGTCCTTAAATTTTTAGTGGACAGTCATGTTAATAAACATCTCTTTTAGTTTTTTATTTGCTCTATGCATCTGAACTTTAACAACACTCTCAGTTGTATTCATTAGATCAGCTATATCACTATATTTATATCCATAAAACACCCTATACTTATAGATCATTTTACACTGCCGGGGCAGCTTTTCGATATACGATTGAATTTGGATCTTAAATTCTTCCAGGGAATCATCCATTGAATCTATATTCATAGATTCAATGTATGCCAAAGCCCATAATCGATTATTATTGTCCCTGATTTTTACACTTCTCATGTACTGTAAACATTCATTCTTTACAGAGATAAAGAGATAACTCTTTAGACTGTGAGTCACATGGATTTCCCTGGAGTTTTCCCAGAGTTTCACAAATACATTTTGAACCATATCATGGGCAGTATCAGAATTATATATCATCTTCCTCGCAAAAAGATATAACCGCTCGTAATACTTGTTGAAAAGATATTCCATAGCCTTATTGTCTCTTTTCTGAATATTGTTATATACTATTTCGTCAAGCACAATAACTTTTTGATAAAGATATCCGTTTATTCTATTTTGCAGAGAGTTTCAATTTTATCCCTTAGCATTTTTCCACGAAGATTCTTTGCAATAATTACTCCGTTTCCATCAATCAAGAAAGTACAAGGAACAGCGGTCACATTGAATAATTGTGCAGTTTTCTCCTTCCATCCGCCTAAGTCAGACACATGTGTCCAAATCAATCCGTCAGCCGAAATTGCCTCCTTCCAACTGTCAAGGTTACTGTCTAAAGAAACGCTGATTATATCAAAACCTTTCTCTTTATATTCTTTATAAAATTTTACAATATTCTTATTCTCCTTCCTGCAAGGGGAACACCATGACGCCCAGAAATCTATGAGAATCAGCTTTTTATCCTTAATGAATTCATACAATCTCACATCCTTATCATCCAAAGTTTTTTCTATAAAATCGGGGACTTTTCCTCCAACAGAGAGATTATTGAATCTCTCAAGAAAAGCTTTATAGTCTTTCCCTATACGGGACTCTTTAATGTACTGAACCATCTTGTCGTAAGCTTCATTTAGCTCAATATTCTGGTATTTATCTACGCCTCCATTAAGGACTATATATACAAGAGAAAAATCTGCTTTTTTAAGTGCTTCTCTACAAATACTGTCCTTTTGCTTGTTTAATAATTCTAAAGCATTTGCGACTGGTTTCAAAATAGAGTCCGGCATAGTCTTATTCTGGTCCATATACTTTTTATTTAAAAAAGCCAATCCGATTTGTGATAATGCAATATTCATATTTGTCTGTTCGTACCTGCGTATCAACGAATCAGCCGCGTTGCTTTTGATATACGATTTGGCAAACACTTTATCCAAAACGATGTACATATCAGAGGCACCATCAATAAATATATCCAGTTTGTCTGGAGATACTCTGATCTGGTATCTGTCTGCCTGAATACCCCCTATATCAAAGACAAACCTGCAATCTTTGTTAATGATTGCCGAATCAATAGTATCAAATGTTCCTCTCTTTTTATCTGTCTCTTTACACAGGTATATTTTATCCCCCTCTTTTGCCAATGGGTATTCACCATAGAACTTTACATCTTTTTTCTGTGAAAATGCATCAGATACAAAACATAATAGCAGTAATAATATTATAAAACGTTTCATATTCTATTTTTTCAGTAATTCATTAAATTTTGTTTTCATCTCTTTGTCAAGAATATCCGCTTTCTCATAGAGTGACTTTGCAAGATCTTTGTCGCCAGATTTTTCCAGAAAATAGGCGTAGTTTCTAATTTCGTCTGGATAGAGAAATTTGTTGTTCGGATCAACTTTGGTATATTGCAGACATTTTTTAAGTGTCTGTTTATTAGCTGGTTCTCTGAAACATTTTCTTATGATATTACTAATTTCCGAATTTTTATACCTGAGCATACCAAAATTTTTTGCGCAATCTGTTATGTCGAAAAATGATTCAGAATCATTGTTGTATGCAGCATTGTACAACAGCATGCATACAATCTGTTCTTCTCTTCCATTAAAAGAGAAACGTCTTATGTTGGAGAGTAGTTTTTCTGCATTTTGCAAGTTATACTCGCCGTCCTTAAGGAGCATTTTGTAATAATCTTTAACCTTATTTGTGAACAATTTGCCGCACCAGGCATTAACCTCTCTCTCAGGTACTTTATATTGTTTGCCTATATTACTTGTTAAAACTTTGATAAACATGGAATCTTCGGCGTTCTTGCAATATTTGCAGAATAGATGATATGCATTTGAATCTCTGGAGATCTCCTTAAAGGTCAATCTGGTGAACATTTCGTTTTTCACCGAATCCAATAATCTGGTCTGATATGCTGCTTCGAGAAGCAAAGTATAGTCATTTATAAAACCCCAGTCTTTCTTTCTAGAATCGTATTGTTCAGACATTATTATCCAGGACTTCTGATTCAACCCATTCTTCATGCTTTCAAGAAATTTATCCACTTTGAGATATCCTGAGACCTGAAAAATAACATCCCCGTTTGCATTGATAAGCAGATATGTAGGGTATCCCGGAATGTATTGTGTATACTTTTTATTAAGAGTGATCCCTTCATCTTTTTCCATATCTCTCTTGGTGCAAATAAAATTTTTATTCATAAAATCTCCTACAGCTGCATCCGGAAAAACATCTTTGGCCATTCCTTTGCATGGGCCGCACCATGATGTGTAACAGTCAAGAAATATCAGTTTTTGGGTAGATGCCGATTTTTGAAGCAATTCATTCCATGTGCTTTTAGTGTCAAATTCGATACCTTCCTGGCAAAGGCCATTAACGGAAGATGCAAAAATCAGAATAGCAAATAATAGCAATGTTCTCATTTAAAGTGATTTTGGAATATATGGTAGCTCTATGTCAAAATTATCAAGAAAATATTTCTTAACTATGTTAGCCTTTGTTTTAACAATTGCGTTTTTCGCATAATAGGTCTCTTTCTCTTCATCCGGCACATAAACAATAAACGCTACAAAATCACCAAAATCCTGGGCCGGTGTAGTTGCATACCATGCAGCGGTAGCGGACCCTGTGTTTTGTTTCATTCTTCCTTTCTTGAGTATTCCATAATTTGTAACAACATTTTCTGAATTAGTGAAAGAAAGCTTTGCATAACCCGTTCTACTTAATTCAATAAATTGGGATGGTACAGTCAATCTCTCTGCAATGACCATTTTTTCTACAAATAGTGATACCCAGCTTTCAATAAGTGTCCTTGTTTTTTTTGCCGTTGTAAATCTTGACGAAGTGTATCCAATCATAGTATAATTATCAGCCAAGTCTCCTTCCAATATCCTTGCAACAATCTTTCCCAGATATGTGAACCGGTTGCAGATCGTATCGGCCATCAGTATTTTTATTGGCATATTTCCGGCAATGAACTCCTCCGGAAAAATCTGAAATACCCACTTATCAACAGAGTCCATTACTTCTCCCGCGAAGTTCAAATCGGCAGCAGTATATCTGTAACCTGTCGTTCCGGTAGCATTACATGTGCGTATGTTATCCCAATCCCAGCTAAACTCTTCATATGTAAATTCAGTTTTGAAAATGACCCCGTATTTATTATACATCTCCTGAGCTTTTAACCCGGCAGGCGTTGAGGAAAATGACGGCTCCTCTTCGATCATTTCAAAATCTCCCTTGTAATCATCCTTAGATTGACATGAACTGATAAAGATAGCAGACATCAAGCATATTATAAATATTAAAAAATCTTTCATGTTACAGTTGGTTATTTAGTTGATTTTGTTTCTGTCAGGTCTTTCATTTTCAATAAGAAGGCTGTTGTATTCCAATTCCTCTTTTGGGAAATTCAATATGTATGCAGGGTCATGATCTTCCAAAACATATTTGTCATTCATCCATGTGTGAGTAATAGATGGTTGACCAGTTCTTCTGAGGTCCCACCATCTGTGAAATTCTTCAAAACAGAGCTCCCTGCGTCTTTCACTCCATATAAAATCAATCAGGTTCTGTTGGGTCCCAAAATCAGCTTGTGTCAGATAAGTATAACTTGCAATCCTTTTTGAACGAAGAGTGTTTAAATAGTTGAGAGATTTTTCATTATTTGGATTATCAGATCGTGCATATGCTTCTGCCAGGTTAAGATATACCTCGCCTGTTCTCATAGTCTGTGAAAAACGGGTTCCATCATAATAACTTAATTTCCCCGGGCTGTAATTCGGATATTTTAATATGTCCCCAGGAATTCCGGTTGGCAGTATAAACCAATATGTTTTTCTTCTGTCATTCGCTTCATAGGTATTAACTAAAGCCCCTTCAATATCTGCTGACACCCCTATGCAGATATCGGTAAGCGCGATCATCGCTGATGTGTAATAAAGGTATGTACCTGAACCCGTTGAAGAAGAAATTTCAGAAAAAGTAAATGCAATCTCATTGTTATCCAAAAGAGAAGAAAAGGATGTTGGGGTATTTGTGCCGCTTCTCTTAGGGCTGGTAGTTATGCTGGAAATATCTCTTAGTTCAGGAGATATGCTTATATATGTTTCGCCATAGTCTATTGTCTTGTCATACTCCTCCTTATAAAGGAAAATTCTTGATGCCAATATTAATGCACTCTTATAATTTATTTCAAAACACATTCTATCTTCCGTGTCCTTTGACAGGCATTCTACCGCTGTTGCTATATCTTCTGAAATTAAATCCCACACCTCCTGTACAGTTGCTCTTGGATAACTATTTAGGGAAGGGGCGGTGGCTAACATTAATGGAACGCACAAATCAGCACTAGATGCCTCATTATAAGGTTTGGCATAAAGATTTGCCAAAACGAAATATGCGTATGCTCTGATAAATGATGCCTGGCCTTTAAGTACATTTTTTTCTTCATCTGTCCCTGTTATGTCGTCCAAAGCTTCGAGACAGGTATTTGCAGTTAAAATGTTTTTATATAAATGCTTAAATAAATTATCTTTAAATGTCCCTTCTGGGTTTTCCAAATCTCTGGCCCACTGAAAAGCGTATTTGCAATAAATAGCCTTCTCATTAAACACTTCGGTTTCGCATTGAGGATCTATTGTCATAACATCATCTGTCATAACATCAACGAACCACCCATATGTGTAAAAAGTCTGAAAATATGATTCTCCCTGAAGCAGTTCCTTGTAGTGACTTACAGTCGTAGGCCTTTTTAAATCCTGTGACGATTGCTCCAAGAATTTTGAACAGGCACTGATCAGAAATGTACTTGCCAAAATTGTAAATATTAATATTTTTTTCATACGTAAATATTTTATTATATCTTTTATAGGATGTATTTGTAATGTCTTAAAAAGTAATATTAAGTCCAACTGAAAATGTTTTAGGAATCGGACTATTTGATGACCCGGATTCAGGATCTCTTCCTCCCCATCTCTTGTCACAAATAACAAACAGGTTTTCTGCCTGAAAATTAATTACTAATGACTGCATTCCATATCTTGATGCAATTGCTTCAGGAAAAACATAACTTACATTAATATT